>DATEEF010000137.1:0-5472 GCA_035281265.1 Steroidobacteraceae bacterium | reverse complement strand
GCGTGCGCGACGAGCCCGTCCACGCTTCCGTATTCGGCCAGCCACTTTGCCGCTGTCTTGGGACCGACCTTCGGCACGCCGGGGATGTTGTCCGAGCTGTCGCCGACAAGCGCCAGGTAGTCCACGATCTGCTCGGGCAGCACGTCGAACTTCGCCTTGACGCCGGCGCGGTCGAGTCGTGTGTCGAACATCGTGTTGACCAGCGTGATGCGGTCGTTCACGAGCTGCGCCATGTCCTTGTCGCCTGTCGAGATGACGACCTCGAACCCCGCTGCGCAGGCGCGGTCGGCGAGGGTCCCGATCACGTCGTCGGCCTCGACGCCCTCGATGCGGAGCATCGGCAGGCCGAGCGCGGGTATCGCTTCGACGAGCGGCGCAATCTGCGCGCGCAGGTCGTCCGGCATGGGCGGGCGGTGTGCCTTGTAGGCCTCGAAGAGCTCGTCGCGGAAAGTCTTCCCCGGCGCGTCGAGCACGACAGCGATCAGCTCCGGTTCTTCCTCCCTCAGCAGCTTGTTCAGCATGTTGAGGACGCCGAGGAGGGCGCCGGTCGGCTCGCCCTTCGAGCTGGTGAGCGGAGGCAGCGCGAAGAACGCGCGGTACAGGTAGGACGAGCCGTCCACCAGCCAGAGCTTGCGAGTCGCGGCCATGTGCTCAGCGAGCCGGCGGCCCGGGGGCTTTCTCGTCCTTCTTGTCGTCGTCGGTCGAGGGCACCGTGGTGGACGCGGGCGGAGCCGGCGACGGCGGCTCGCCGGTGCGGATCTCGACCGGCGACTCGATGCTCTCGTCGGGCAGGTACAGCGAACCCGTCTGGCCGCAGGCCGCGACGGCGGACGCGATCGCAACGGGAAGGAAGCGCATCGCCCGAGTATAGGCCCGCATCAGCGGCGCTCGCGCTCGATGACCGCGATCGTCAGGCGCGAGACGCAGACGAGCCGCTTGCGGTCGTCGCGGATCTCGATGGCCCAGACCTGTGTCCGCCGGCCGAGGTGGATCGGGCTCGCGCGCCCGGTGACGTGGCCCGTCATCGCCGGCCGCAGGTGGTTCGCGTTGATCTCGACGCCCACGATCTGGAACCGCTCGCGGTCGATGCACATCGTGCCGCCGACGCTGCCGAGCGTCTCCGCGAGCGCGACCGACGCGCCGCCGTGCAGGATGCGGTCGGGCTGCACGGTGCGTCCGTCCACCGGCATCCGCGCCTCGAGATAGTCGTCGCCGATGTCCGTCACCTCGATGGCGAGGTGCGCGGCCATCGTGTCGTGCTGGAACTTTCCCAGCTCCTCGACCGTGAATTGCCGGAACCAGATACTCATGGCTGCCCTTCCCGATTTTGGGTTAGTGTACCCGCCGCGTGGCCGATCAACATGCCGTAACCGCCGCTCCCCGCCCGACCGTCGCGGTCGCGGGATCGGATCTGCGCTTCCCGGTGCGGCGAATCTTCTGCGTCGGGCGGAATTACCCCGAGCATGCGCGCGAGATGGGCGCGACGGACCTGCGCGCCCCGCCGTTCTTCTTCTCGAAGCCCGCGGATGCCGTCGTCGCGAGCGGCTCCGTCGTGCCGTTCCCGTCGCGCACTTCCGACCTGCACCACGAGATCGAGCTCGTCGCCGCGCTTCGCGACGGTGGCGGGATCTTCGGCTACGCCGTGGGCAACGACCTCACGCGGCGCGACGTGCAGGCGATCGCGAAGAAGGAAGGAAGGCCCTGGGACACGGCCAAGGGCTTCGACCATTCCGCGCCCGTGACGCCGATCGTGCGCGCGGCCGACATCGGCCCGCTATCGCACGGGCGCATCTGGCTCGAGGTGAACGGCGCGTTGAGGCAGGAGGGCGACATCGGCGACATGATCTGGAGCGTGCCGGAGATATTGAAGGAGCTGTCGACCTGGTTCGCGCTGCAGCCCGGCGACCTCGTCTTCACCGGCACGCCCGCCGGCGTCGGACGGCTCGTGCCCGGCGACCGCGTTCGCGGCGGCGTGGACGGCGTCGGAATCCTGGAACACGTGATGGGTCCCGCATGAAGCTCTATTCCTACTGGCGCAGCTCCGCGGCCTGGCGCGTGCGCATCGCGCTCTCCTGGAAAGGCCTGCCGCACGGCACCGTGCCGGTGCACCTGTTGCGCGACGGCGGCCAGCAGCACAGCGAGTCGTACCACGAGGTGAACCCGCAGGAGCGCGTGCCCGCCCTCGAGGACGAGGGCCGCATCCTCGCGCAGTCGCTCGCGATCATCGAGTACCTCGAGGAGAAGCACCCGGAGCCGCCGCTCCTGCCGGTGGACTTCGCCGGCCGCGCGATCGCCCGCCAGATGGCGCTCCTCGTCGCCTGCGAGATCCACCCGCTGCAGAACACCCGCGTGCTGGCTTACCTGCGCGGGCCGCTTGCGCAGGAGGACGGGCGGGTCGCCGAATGGGTGCGCCACTGGATAGGCCAGGGCTTCACCGCGCTCGAGGAGCTCGCGCGCCGGCACGGCGATGGCAGGCGCTTTCTGCACGGCGGCGCGGTCTCGATGGCGGACCTGTGCCTCGTTCCCATGATGTACAACGCGCGGCGGTATCATCTGGACCTGAAGCCGTATCCGGCGCTCCAGGCGATCGACGCGCACCTGATGACGCTGCCCGCATTCTCGACGACGCGGCCCGAGGCCCAACCGGACGCCGAATGAGCGACACCCGCGACCGGAAGCCCGAGGACCCGATGGCCGGGATCGTCTGGGATCTCGACAAGTCGATCAGCTACGGCCAGTACCTCCAGCTCGACAAGGTGCTGGACGCGCAGAAGCCGCTCTCGGGGCAGCACGACGAGATGCTGTTCATCGTGATCCACCAGGCGAGCGAGCTGTGGATGAAGCTATGCCTGCACGAGCTCGCTGCGACGCGCGCGCAGATCCGCTCCGACGACCTCGAGCCCGCCTTCAAGATGCTCTCGCGCGTCGCGCGTGCGCAGACGCAGCTCATCCAGTCCTGGGACGTGCTCTCGACGATGACGCCCTCGGACTACACCAAGTTCCGCGATTCGCTGGGGCAGAGCTCGGGCTTCCAGTCCTGGCAGTACCGCGTGCTGGAATTCGTGCTGGGCAACAAGGACGCTCGGCTGATCGAGGTTCACGCGCGCGACAAGCAGGCCTATCCGCTCCTGAAGCGCGAGCTCGCGACGCCGTCGCTCTACGACGAGTCGATCCGGCTGCTCGCGCGGCGCGGCTTCGACATCCCTGCCGAGTGCACGGACCGCGACTGGACGCAGCCCTACAAGCCGCATCCGGCGGTGGAGTCAGCCTGGCTCGCGGTCTACCGCGACGCGACGGGGCAGTGGGACCTGTACGAACTGGCGGAAAAACTCGTGGACCTGGAGTACCGCCTGCAGCAGTGGCGCTTCGCGCACCTGAAGACGGTCGAGCGGATCATCGGGTTCAAGCGTGGCACGGGCGGCTCGAGCGGGGTCGGCTACCTCGAGCACGTGCTCAAGCGCGGGTTCTTCCCGGAACTGATCAGCCTGCGCACTGCCATTTAGTGCGGTTGAGCCACCCCGCGTCCGGGTAGTACGCGAACACGAACTGCCCGTCCTTCAGCACGTCGATCATGCCGCGCGCGACGGCCTCGCGGACCGCGGGGCAGCCGAAGCTGCGGCCGAGGCGGCCCTGCTTTTCGGCTGCGAGCGGATTCACGTACGGCGCGCCGTGCATGACGATGGCGCGCGCCATCGCGGCGTCGTTGACGCCGGGCTCGAGGCCTTCCATGCGCAGCGAGTAGCCGTTCCGCCCGTGGTAGGTGTTGCGCGTGAGGAAGAGCCCGAGGCTGGAGGCGTGGCTGCCGCTCACGTTCGAGAAGACCCTCGCGAGGTTCTCGCCGGAGCCGCGGCCGTGCGCGACGACCTCCTCGTAGAGGAGCTCGCCGCGGGCGATGTCGAAGACCCAGAGGCGGGGCTGCGTCGACGGACGGCTGTAGTCGATGAAAGCGAGCCGCGTGGCGCCGACACCGAGGCCGGAGTTCTGCGCGCAGCGCATCGCCGACACGGCGAGCGTGATCGCGTCCCGATTGGCGGCGGGGGCGAGGCTCGCGATCGACGCGGCGGTCGCCGGCATGGCCGGCGAGCTCGTAGCGAGGCTCGTGCCGAGTAGCCAGCCCATTGTCGAGAGCATCGTCGGAGGCCCGGGAAACGAGGGGGCGCAATCTTAATGGAAGGGCGGGGCGGCGTGCTAGGAACGCGGTGTTTCCGTGAACAGACGCTCGTCCCAGCGTACGGGCTCCGTCCCGACGACCCGGATGCGCCGGAAATCCGGGTGGTCCGGGTTCAGGAGGACGTTCCGCTCGAAGTCGAAGACGACGCTCGGGACGCGCAGCGCCGCTGTGGCCGCCTTTTCGAGCCAGGCGTCGCCAGCCTTGCGGCTCGCAACCATGTCCGCGGCGGCCCAGCCGGGAATGTCCCTCGATTCGAGGGAGATCGTCCTGAGCGAATCCGGCGCCTCGAAGACGACGCAGACCTGGTGCTTGGGCATCCGGCCGTTCGTGTGCACGAGCTTCTCGAGCATGGCGCCGGTCTGCGTCTCGCAGGCGTAGATGACCGCGCGGCCGGGCGAATTCCAGCGTCCGCCGTGGAGGCGGGCGCCTTCGCCGCTCTCGGGCGCGTGGCGAGAGTCCGCGATTCGATAGAAGCGCATGCCGCTTCGGTCAGGCGGGCAGGCCGTAGAGCGCGCGCATCACGACGTCCTCGACCTGGCGCGCGCCGAGCTCGGTGAGCGCGGCTTCGATGGGTTTCCTGCGGTTGAGCTCCGGGTGTGGCGTCGCGAGGAAGCGCTTCGCCTCGGCCTCGTCGTCCCAGAGCATCTCGGCGAGCGCGATCACGCGCGCGAGCCGCTCCGTGCGCTCGCTCTCGACCAGCTTGAGGCGCTGGCGGCGCTTGTACGTCGCGGCGGGCACGACACGATGCATCAACTTGACGCGGGCGGGGCCTTCGATGCCTGCGCGCTCGACCACGCGCTCGAGGCTCTGCTTCGGCAGCCCCGACTCGACGGCTTCGGCGATGTCGGCGACGGAGCGGATGTTGGGCCGCAGGCCCAGGATGCGGGCGACGCGATCGGCAGGGACGGACATGGAATCGTCACCTCCTGCCGCCATTATCGGCTCATATGATCCGTCGTACAAGCTCATATGGATGCTCCTGAAAGCCTTGTATTCAGCGATGGTTTGCTAGGATACTGTATAAAATAACAGGCTCAGGGAGTGATCCATGGGAGGGACTTTTTCGACCTTGTCGACGCCTGCCTTGATTGCCCAGATCACGACCCTGGCCGGGCACCTGAACGCGGGTAATGCGCGGTTTCTTGCGCTGGTTGCGGAGCTGGATCGCAGGCAGGGCTGGGCGGAGTGGGGCGTGAAGTCGATGGCGCACTGGCTCAACTGGAAGTGCGGGATCGACCTGGGTGCCGCGCGCGAGAAGGTGCGGGTGGCGCGGGCGCTCGCCGGGCTGCCGCGCATTGCCG
>DATEEF010000136.1:0-5057 GCA_035281265.1 Steroidobacteraceae bacterium | reverse complement strand
CGCTGCGCTACCGCATCAAGAAACTGGGCATCGAGTGACGCGGCACGTCACTTTGTGACGCAGCACGTCGCAGGGCCCGTCGCAAGATCCCGACGATCTTCTGACAAGCAGCGAAAAAGACTGCCAAGTCCGTCACTTACGCGGACCCGCGCGATTGGCATGATCCTTGCTGTACCTAGGTTGCATCGGCGCATGAGCGCCGCCCTCGTAAGTCACAAGGAGCTTTGGACAATGAAGACTCTCCAGAAGGGCTTCACGCTCATCGAACTGATGATCGTGGTGGCCATTATCGGCATCCTGGCCGCCATCGCGATTCCGGCGTACCAGGATTACACGATCCGCTCGCAGGTCTCGGAAGGTCTGACGCTCGCGTCGGACATCAAGGCCAGCGTGGCGGAGTACATGGCGCAGACGGGTTCCTGGCCGGCCGACCTTGCCCAGGCGGGTGTCGCCTCGGCGGGCGCGACGGATGCCAAGGCAGCTCGTTACGTTTCGGACATCAACGTGACCAACGGCACGATCACGATCACGTATGGCCGCGACGTCAACCAGCGCATCAATGGCGAGACGCTCCAGATCCAGCCGATGGTGAACGCCAACGGCGACGTGGTGTGGATCTGCGGCAACGCCATCGACCCGGCCGTGCCCGGCCTGACGGACGATCCGGGCGGCGGTCCTTCGGACGCGGGCTCGGCGACGCTCGCCGACAAGCACATGCCGGCGTCCTGCCGCTCGACCTTCGGCGGCGCCTGATCGCCGGCACCTGAGGACCCGATTTCGGGCCAGGTCAGCAAGGCCCCTGCTCGCAGGGGCCTTGCTTTTTTGAGCGGCAATTCGCGACCGTATGAGAGTGACCGACGCACGCCAACGCCGTTACGAAGGGCTGGGGCTCAGCCTTCTCCTCTCCTTCCTGTTCCTCGCGGGATGCGTGTTCGTGGTTTATCGCGAGCTCGAGGCCATGCTCGGCGCCAGCAAGATCACGGGCTCGATCAGCTGGGTGGCCGACTTCAATGCGGTGCTTGCCGCCCGCCTGGCGGTGTTTGCACTCACGGTCATCCTCGTCCACGCATTGTTCGGCGTGCTGGCGTGGGGGCTTTCGCGCCTCACACGGTCGGCACTGGGGCTCACCGGGACGCGCCGCCTGCGCGCATTCGTCGTCGCCTGGACGCTCGCACTCACGGTCCTCGCGCTTGCAACGAACGCACTGTGGTACGGCGGCTCGCGTTTCGCCTTCGCGGATTTCGGCATCTCCCCGACCTGGGCGGGAATTCCTGCGCCCGTCGTGATGGCAGGCGCGCTCGTCGCAGTCGCGATGGCGCTGGGACTCGTGGCACTGCGTCGCGCGAGCTGGCCAACGCTGCCGCGCGCCCGGGCGCTCGGCGTCACCGCGGCCGCGGCCGGAGCGGCGCTGGCCGCCCTCGTGTTCGTCGGGGGGCGCTCCGAGGCCGTGGCCGTCGCAGACAGGCCGAATATCGTGATCCTCGGTGTCGATTCCCTGCGCGACGACCTGTCCGAGGTCGCGCCGGGACGCGAGCTGACGCCGAACGTGGACGCGTTCCTCGCCGGATCGCATCGCTTCACGGATGCGGTCAGCCCGCTCGCCCGCACGTTCCCCGCCTGGGTCTCGATCCTGACCGGTCGCCACCCGGTAAGCACGAACGCGCGCTTCAACCTGATGCCCCGCTCCGAGATCCACGAGGGCGATACGCTCGCCGACGCGCTCAAGGCGCGCGGTTACCGCTCGGTCTATGCGACCGACGAGGTGCGCTTCGCGAACTTCGACGCGACCTACGGATTCGACGAGCTGATCACGCCGCCGGTCGGTGCCTCGGACTTCGTGATCGCGGCCATCGGCGACCAGCCACTCGTGAACCTGGTCGCGGGCTCGCGCCTTGGCGGCTGGCTGTTCCCGCAGGTTCACGCCAATCGCGGTGATGCCGTCACTTACGACCCGGACCATTTCGTCGCGCGCCTCGACCGGGAGCTCGAGGTCCGCGGTCCGAGCTTTCTCGCAATCCACCTGACGCTGGCGCACTGGCCCTATGTCCGCGCCGGGCAGGTCGAGCCGACGACGCCGCAAACCTGGCGGCCAGCCTACAGCGACGCACTCGAGGCCGTGGACCGCCAGTTCCAGGACGTCCTCGCGCTCCTCGAAGGCAAGGGCGTGCTCGAGAACGCCGTCGTCGTCGTGCTCTCGGACCATGGCGAAGCGCTGGGCTACCCCTCGGATTCGATGGTCCGCAAGACCGGGTCGCACGTCGAGATATGGGACTCCCTCTGGGGACACGGCACGAGTGTCGTGAGTCCGCACCAGTACGGCGTCGTTCTCGCGATGCGCGCCTTCGGACGTGCGCGCCTCCCCGGCGAGCCCGCCGCGCACGACTGGCCGGTGACGCTCGAAGATGTGCGGCCGACGCTCGAGCAGATCGCGACCGGCCGCTCGCCCGCCGGCGTGGACGGCGTGTCGCTGCTGCCGTACCTGTCCGATCCCGCCGGAGCGGCTGCGCTCGAAGGGCGCGTCCGCTTCACCGAGACCTGCTTCAACACGGCCAAGATGCTCAAGGGCAAGTTCACGAAGTCCGGCGTCGTCAGCGAGGCCGGCATCTATTACGAAATGGACCCCGATTCCGGCTGGGTGCAGCTGCGCGCGGACCGGCTGCCCGAGATCATGGCCCGAAAGCAGCGGGCAGCCCTCTCCCGGGACGCCTTGCTTGCGGCCATCCCGAGCTGGTCGGACGATTCGGTCACCTACCTCTACACCGACCGCCAGACGCCGGCTCCACGGCGCCTCGAAGGGGCGCCGGACCCCGTGACCGACCCCGAGGCGGCCCGCCTCTGGCAGGCCCTCCAGGCGCGCTTTCCGGGCGAGCTCGAGGCGTCCGGCCAGCCGCCTTGAATGTGAACCGGGTCAAGGGCTTGGCGGGCGCTCTATGGGAGCATTCCCGCTCATTTAACAATTGTTGGCGCGCTGGGTTAGGCTACAAGATCCCGGGTTCCGGGGAGCCTCGAGGGCGGTGCCAGTCGTGCAGGGAGCGGGACATTGAACGATAGCGCCGCCGCCGGCTCGGTCCGGGCCGTCCTCACGGGGCTGCCGCAACGGCTCGTGCTCGACGGGCTGGTCGGCGAGTCGGCCATGCTGGATGCCATCGCGAGCGCCCGCGAGCGCAAGACCCACCTGGTGAGCTGGCTCGTGTCGCACGACATCGCCTCGGCCCGCGACATCGCCGTGGCCGCGGCCCAGGAGTTCGGCATGCCGCTCCTGGACCTCGACGCCGTCTCGCCGGACGTCGACACGCTGCGCCTGGTCAACGAGAAGCTGCTCGCGAAGCACCGCGTCCTGCCGCTCGTCAAGCGCGGCAAGCGCCTGCACGTCGGCGTTTCCGACCCGACGATCCTGCACGCGGTCGACGAGATCAAGTTCCAGACCGGGCTCGCCATCGACGCCGTCGTGGTCGAGGACGACAAGCTGCAGCGCGCCGTGCAGAGGGCGATCGAGCAGGTCGACCAGCAGATGCCCGCCCTGGCCGGCGGCGACGACGACTTCGACCTCGAGAACCTCGACGTCTCGCACAGCGAAGAGGGGATGGAGACCGACTCGGCGCGCGACGACGTCGACGACGCGCCGATCGTCCGCTTCGTCAACAAGATCATGCTCGACGCCATCCGCAAGAGCGCGTCGGACATCCATTTCGAGCCTTACGAGAAGTACTACCGGATTCGCCTGCGCATCGACGGTGTGCTGCGCGAGGTCGCCCAGCCGCCCGTGCAGCTAGCGACCAAGCTCGCGGCGCGCCTGAAGGTCATGTCGCGGCTCGACATCGCCGAGCGTCGCGTGCCGCAGGACGGCCGGATCAAGATGCGGCTCTCAAAGAGCCGCTCGATCGACTTCCGCGTCTCGAGCTGCCCGACGCTGTTCGGCGAGAAGATCGTGCTGCGCATCCTCGACGCCAGCACCGCGATGATGGGCATCGACGCGCTCGGCTACGAGCCGTTCCAGAAGGAGCTGTACCTCAAGACGCTGGCGAAGCCGCAGGGCATGATCCTCGTGACCGGCCCGACCGGCAGCGGCAAGACCGTGTCGCTCTACACCGGCCTCGCGATCCTGAACGTCGAGGATACGAACATCTCGACCGCCGAGGATCCCGCGGAAATCGTGCTGCCGGGCGTCAACCAGGTGAACGTGAACCCGAAGGTCGGGCTCACCTTCGCCTCGGCGCTGCGTGCCTTCCTGCGCCAGGACCCGGACGTCATCATGGTCGGCGAGATCCGCGACCTCGAGACCGCGGAAATCGCCATCAAGGCCGCGCAGACGGGCCACCTGGTGCTCTCGACGCTGCACACCAACGACGCGCCGCAGACGCTGACGCGCATGGTCGACATGGGCGTGAAGCCGTACGCGATCGCGACTTCGGTGAGCCTCATCATCGCGCAGCGCCTCTCGCGGCGCCTGTGCCAGAACTGCAAGCAGCCGCTCGACCTGCCGCACGACGCGCTGCTGCGCGAGGGTTTCACCGAGCAGCAGGTCTCGACACCCGGCTTCAAGGTCTACAAGCACGTCGGCTGCGGCCAGTGCACCGACGGCTACAAGGGCCGCGTCGGAATCTACGAGGTCCTGCCGGTCACGGAGTCCATCGGCCGGATCATCCTCGAAGGCGGCAGCGCGCCCCACATCGCGGCGGAAGCCCGCAGGAACGGCGTCTGGGACCTGCGCACGGCGGGCCTCAAGAAGGTCATGGACGGCCTCACGACCCTCGAAGAAGTCAACCGCGTCACAGTTGAGTGATTCCCGCGGGCGTTAACATCGGAAAGTCAGGCTAGAGGACGACAGCCACCATGCCGCCTACCGCCGTCGCTGCCGCCAAGGACATCCCGTTCACCTGGGAAGGCAAGGACAAGAAGGGCAACAAGATCCGCGGGAAGATCCTCGCGGTCAACGAGCAGGCCGCGCGCGCGGACCTCAGGCGGCAGAACATCGTCGCGACAAGGGTCCGCAAGCAGCGCACGCTCTTCAGCAGCGGCGGCAAGATCGCGCCCGCGGACATCGCCATCTTCAGCCG
>DATEEF010000135.1:0-5181 GCA_035281265.1 Steroidobacteraceae bacterium | reverse complement strand
CGCCCGGATCGGGCCGTTGCCGTGTCGCACGCCGCCCAAGATACCGGAACGCAGCCTTGCAGACATCAGGGCTCGCGGTGCCTCCTGCTATAGTCGCCCGGGGTCCGACACAGGAGTCGCGTTATGTCCCTCAGGATATTTTCATTGACAGCGGTCGTCGCCTTCGCGGGGCTCCCCTCGCTTCCGGCCGATGCCCAGGAACCCGCCGCTGCGCCGGTAGCCGCCGCCGAACCTGCCGCAGCCCCGGCGCTCCACTATTCCAACAAGTGGCGATTGCAGGTCAGCGAAGGCGCGAACAACGACGGCGTGATGCGCTTTCGCGTCACGCCGAAGGGCGGCAGCGCGATCGACGTACCCGTCAGCCTGAAAAAAGGGCGCGGCGAGGACGGTTGCGCCCGCGATATCCGCGACACCTTCAGGAAGGCGCTCGACAAGGACGCTTACAAGGTCGAGCTCGACGATGGCGAGGACGTGCTGATCAAGGTGCGCAAGGGACCGTACGTCTCGATCGAGCTGGTCGACTCGACGGTCAAGGGAACCCGCATCAACTTCGACCGCGAGTGAGGGCCGCGACCCGCTACGCCCGGTCGGAGGGCGGCTACGTCGCCTGGCAGTGCTTCGGCGAGGGCGAGCGCGACATACTCTTCGTCCCGAGCTGGGCGACCAACCTCGATGCCCTGTGGGAAGAGCCGTCCTGCGCGCTGTTCTTCGAGCGGCTGGCCCGCATCGGGCGCGTCACGACCTTCGACAAGCGCGGCACCGGAGTCTCCGACCCGGTTCCGCTCGCAGCGTTGCCGACGCTCGAGGAGTGGATGGACGACGCCCTGCTCGCCCTCGACGCCGCCGGCACGGAGCGCGTGACGGTAGTAGGCGACACCGAGGGCGGCATCATGGCGATGCTGCTCGCCGCCACCTTTCCGGAGCGCGTGTCCGCGCTCGTGCTGGTGAACGCCTTCGCGCGCTGGCGCCGCGCGCCGGACTACCCGATCGGGATGCCGGATGCGACCCTGGAAAAGCTGCTCGAGCGCTATGAGCAGCACTGGGGCCAGGATCCCGCGATGCTCGAGCTCACGGCGCCCGGCATAGCCGGGGATCCGCACATGCGCGAGGCCTTCATGCGTTTCCAGCGCCTGGCGATGCCGCCCGGCGCTGCGACGCGCATGTATCGCTGGATCCTCGACGTCGACGTGCGCTCGGTGCTGAGCGCGATTTCCGTGCCCACCCTCGTGATCTACCGCCGGGACAATCGCCATTACCGCGCCGACTTCGGCCGCTTCCTCGCCGCCAACATCCCCGGAGCAGTCGGGAAGGAGCTTCCCGGAGCCGACTGCTTTCCGTTCTACGTTCCCGCGAGCCAGCAGGTCCTCGACGAGCTCCAGGAATTCCTGACCGGTGCGCGCGCGGACGCGCCGTCGGAGCGGGAGCTCGCCACCGTCATGTTCACGGACATCGTCAACTCCACGGGTCACGCCTCGCAGGCGGGCGACGTGCGCTGGCTCGAGATCCGCGCCGCCCACGACGCCGTCGTACGACGGCAGCTGCGCGCCTTCCGCGGGCGCGAAGTCGAGCGCACGGGAGACGGATTCCTCGCGACATTCGACGGGCCCGCGCGCGCGGTGCACTGCGCGGCGCGCGTGCGCGACGAGCTGCGCACGCTCGGGCTCGAGATCCGGGCGGGACTGCACGCCGGCGAGATCGAGCGCCGCAGGGGCGAGATCGGCGGCCTCGCCGTGCACCTCGCCGCCCGCGTGCTGTCGCTCGCGACCGCCGGCGAAGTGCTGGTCTCGGGCACGGTCGCCGACCTCGTGGTCGGGTCGGGGATCGGCTTCGAGGATCGCGGCACGGAGACGCTCAAGGGCATCCCCGGCAAGTGGCGGCTCCTCAAGGTTACCGCGGACCGGCCATGACGGATCCCGCATTGCCCGCCGCGGAACGCTGGCTCGGCCGGCTGTTCGCTGACGGCGCGCCGCGCGGCATCGGATCCGGCTGGATCAGCGGCGTCGCCGGCGTCTTCCTCGGCGCGACCGCGGCCGGCGCCGTGCTCGTCCTGCATTTCCCCGAACTGCTCACGACCGAGGACCTGCGTCCCCGCTATTCGCTCCCGCTCATGCGGGGCCTGATCGAGCTCGTGATCGGGCTCGCTTTTCTCGCGTCCTGCCTGAACTTGCTGCTGCGGCGGCGCAAGGCGCTCGGTATCGCCGGCCTTGTCCTGACCTTTGCCGCGGTGCTGGGCGGCGGCGCCGACGTCGAAATCCGCGGTGCGTTCGACGGCAACGTGCACTTCGGGCTCGACTGGTTCCTGTTGAACCTGCTGGTGTTCGCGGCCGTGTTCGTGCCGCTCGAGCGCGCTTTTCCGCTGCGCACCGGCCAGCGCGTGCTGCGCGATGGCTGGAGCACGGATCTCGCCTACTTCTTCGTCAACCACGTCGGCGTGCAGGTGCTGACGTTCCTGAGCCTCTGGCCCGCGACGACGCTCGCGCGCACCCCGGGCCTCGGGGGGATCGCTGCCGCCGTGTCGTCGCAGCCGGTCTGGCTGCAGGTCGTCGAGCTGATGCTGGCGGCGGATCTCGTGCAGTACGCCGTGCACCGGGCGTTCCACCGCATCCCCGCGCTGTGGCGCATCCACGCGATCCACCATTCGATCCGCGAAATGGACTGGCTCGCGGGTTCGCGGCTGCACTTCGTGGACGTCGTCGTGACGCGCGCGCTCGTCGTCCTGCCGGCGTTCGTGCTCGGCTTTTCGGAGCCTGCTCTTTACCTTTGGCTCGTGATCATCGCGACGCAGGGCGTGCTGAACCACGTGAACCTGCGATTCCGACTGCGGTGGCTCGAAAAACTCGTCGTGACCCCGCGTTTCCACTACTGGCACCACGCGGTCCATCCGGTCGACCGCAATTTCGCGGTGCACTTCCCGTGGATCGATCGGCTGTTCCGCACCTACCACATGCCGGACGGCGCCTGGCCGGAGGAGCTCGGCATCGCCGGGCATCCCGTGCCCGCGGGATTCGGCGGCCAGCTCGCGTGGCCGTTCAGGCGGCGCTCCGCGCGCTGAGCGCATTCACCGCGGATAGATGCGCGAATTCCCGATATTCCGGAAGATCTTGCGGAACTTCCGGTTGTCGCCGTCGATGGACACGAAATAGACGTCGACCGGCAACGCCCCCGCGCCTGCAAGCGCCTGGACGATTTCGAAGCCGTAATTCGAGGACACGAACTTGTACCAGGGTGCCGACGGCTCGATGCCCACGACGTGGACGGGCGCTTCAGCCCCGCGGCAAGGCTTGTCGACGAGGTAGGCCCGCTTGACCCGGCCGTCCTGCTCGATCCGGGCCACCAGGGCGGCAACATGCTCGGGCGTCAATGAATGGGGCGCGTAGCTGTCGGTCGTGCGGAAGGTGCTGCGCTCGGCAGCAATCCGCGCCTCCTCCGCGTGCCTCGCCTGGTAGATTTCGATGAAACGGCGTGCCTCGGCGTCGCGGCCGCGCTCGCGCAGGTAGCCGACCACGAGGTCGCAGCCGGCGAGCGTCAGGTCGTTCGAACGGAGCATGGCTTCCTCGACCATGGCGATGCCCGCGTCTTCGCCGCGCGAAAGCCGCGCCCTGCCCGCGATGAAGAGCGCGACCGCATGGCCGGGTCTCCTGCGCAACAGCTCTTCGTAGAGCGCGCTCGCCTCCTGGTCGCCTTTCAGCGCCGCCGTGAGGCCCGCGTACTCCTCGAGTTCCGCATCGTCGAGCTGCCTGCCCTCGAACGCAGCCACGCGCTCGCGCGCACCCGACAGGAAGGCATGGCGCTCGCGCCACCACGCGGTCACGTTGCCGCGCCAGTTCGCGTCGAAGTGCTCGACGAAGCCCGCGAGAGCCGCTCCCAGCAGGACATCCGCGGCAGACTCTTCCACGGGCGCGGGTACGGCCGCGGCCGCATCCAGGGCGCCAATACGCTCGCGCAGGCACGGATGCGTGTCGCTGTTGCTCGTGTTGCGGCCCAGCACGCGATCGAGGTCTGACGCGGCTTCCGGGCGGAACGCACGCTGTTCGGGCAACCCGAGCGCGAGAAACGGGCACGCAGCGGGTTCGGGATCGTGTTCGACGGCCTTGAACACAGCGGGCCAGAAACGCTGGCCGAGCTCCTCGCCCTTGAGGGCGATTCGCACCAGCGCACTCGCACTTTCCGCGACGCCAACGGTTTCGGCGGCGAGGCGGTCCGCCTCGTACTCCTGCTGGCGCGCCTTGACGAAGGACCAGGCGGCGAAACGCGGCGCGTACCACCTGAAGAAAGGCACAAACAGGAAACTTCCCCAGTGCTCGTCGCGCTCCAGCACGTTCGCGAGCTGCGCCCAGAACGTGCGCACGCGGTAGATCCAGGCCCCGAAGCGGCCGTGCGCACCGGACAGGTGCCCGAATTCGTGCGCCAGCACGGCCTTGAACTCCGCCGGCGTCGTCAGTTGCATGAGGGGCAGCCCAAGCAGCAGGTAATTGCGCTGCCACCCGAAGAGTCCGAGCCGCGGCACCTGCACGACGCCCGCGTTCAGGTCCGAGTCGAGGAGCACGGCATGCACGTGCGGCGCGCGGGTCGCTCCGCGGACCTCGTCGATCGCCGCGAACAGCTGCGGATGGTCCTTACGGGCCAGCTCGAGGCCTTTCGGCTCGTCGAGCTTCACCCAGAGGGATCGCGCAACGAGACCGATGAAGACGACGATGGGAACCAGAAGCTTCTTGACCAGCAGGACGAGTCCCTTCGAAACGAACAGGGCCGCGATCAGGAGGCCCGCCAGTCCCGCCAGCAGCAGCAGGATTGCGAACACGTACACGTAGCCGAGCGCGGCGAACGCGCCGAGCTTCAGGTGATAGCCGCGCGGATCGCGTGCGGCTTCCCGCTCGAGCCGCTTCACAAGGCCGTCGAAAGCCTCCTGTGTGATTGCCATGCGTCCCCCTACCAGCCGCCGTCGTTCGCATAGCCGAGCTCGACGAGGAGCGGCCCCGCAATCCGCTTGAAGATGCGCCGGTCGCGCGCGTCGAGGTCGCGCTGCCAGCGGCCGAGCGAGGACGTGTTGACGGCGCCGAGCGCCTCCGGGTTCTGGGCGAACCGGGTCGCGTCGCGAAAGGGCGAGGCGGCGGACGCATGCGCCAGCATCGCCTCGTCCCAGTCCTCCCCGACCAGCGCCATCACGCGCTCGAGCACCGG
>DATEEF010000134.1:0-10060 GCA_035281265.1 Steroidobacteraceae bacterium | reverse complement strand
AGCCAGAACGTGGTATCCGCGTCCCGAGGCACGCCGTCCCGGCTGTACTGGCCGTCGAAATCGATCGGCCGCAGGTTGGCGCCGAACTCGAAATGGCCGATCCAGCGCATGTAGCGCCGGGAAAAAGCGTCGGAGGCATGCTCCGCCAGGAAGCGTTGATGCTGGCCGGCCAGCGAAGCCGCCTGAGCGAGCGGGTTGCGATAGACGACCAGCACCCGCGCACTGGGGAACAGCGCCTCCAAGACCTGCAGCCGCGACAGGTTCGCGTTGTTCTTCGACAGGTACCGCAGGGGCTGGCGTTCGCCATCCTCCGGAGCTGCGGCAAGGAGGAGCTTGCGCACCAGCGTCTGCAGGCCCTCCGCGGCCTCCCGCGTCATGGCCCGCCGCGGCACCGGCGCCAACGTATCCTCTTGCAGGATGTGGCGCCCCATCAGGGCCAGCCAGGCGACCTCCTCGAAGGCCTCGGGGCTGTCGTAGGAGACTTCCATGCCGTCGCCATGGGCGCGCTCCGCCCGCTTGCCCTGCAGCTGGCGGGACTTCGAGAATCGCCGCCACAGGAGCGGCGACAGGATGAAGGGCATGTCGCGGTAGGTGAACGAGGCGAATTCCCCGGTGCCGTACAAAAGCTCCAGCACCAGCGTCGTGCCGGCGCGCGGCACGCCGGTGACGAAAACCTCGTCGCGGGACACGACGGCCGCGAGCTGCCGGCGATAAAGGTCGGTTTCCAGGTCCGCGAGCGCGCGTTGGACACCGGGCACCGTGAATGCCACGTGGTGCAGCGCCCGGTCGACCGCGCTATAGCCTTTTGACAGCGACATGCCGGACCCAGGCGTAGAGGGCTGTCGTCACGGTGAGGATGGCGATCCCGGCCGGCGAGACGAAGCTCGCCTGCAGCGCGGCCTCGCGCTCCGGAAAGATCGCCACGACGCCCCAATACAGGAGCGCGAGTGCCGCGACGATCCCGAGGAACTTCAGCAACAGCAGCCCGGTCGCCGCGAACAGCCGCAGCGACCCGCGACGCATGGCCGCCTCCTTTTCATCGTCGCTCGCATCCGACGCCAGCATGCGGAACGCGTCCGTCGATCCGTCGCGGATGCGCACGACTTCGCGGCGCAGGTCGAGGAGCATGAACAGCTCCAGGAAAACGATCCCGAACAGCGCGGCGAGCATCAGCGTCACGGCTTGCCGTCGCCCTCCCGGTCGAGAGGCTCCGCGGACTTGCGCTTGCCCAGCAGGCGCTTGATCGGGTACCAGACGACGCCGACGATCGCGAGCAGGACAGCGAGCACCGCGCCGAAGAATGCCGCGATCGCGCCCATCCCGAGGCCGGGGCCCACATATGCCAGCGCAGCGGCAGGCGTGGCGAGCGCAAGTACCGAGATGAAGGCGGCGGCTGGTGTTGATCGCCTCATGGGGACCTCCTGCTGCAGGCGGGCAGCGTTGGGAAAAAGCCATCCGGCAGCCAGACACCGTTCTCGACGTGATCGTTGAACTCGGATCCCTGTGTCGGAATGTTGTTGAACTCCATGACCATGGCGCCCGTCGGCGAGCGCTCGATGGCGCGCCCCTCGCCCGGCGAGACGATCAGCACATTGCCGTTGGGCAGGTACTGGTGGGCGCCCATGTATGGCGAATGCCAGGCCGCATCCGCGGCGGCCGGCAGCTCCGTCACAGCATGCGTCGTCGGGTCCATGCGGATGATCGCCGACGGGCCACGGTCGGTGTTGTTGTCATAGACGGAGATGAAACCATCCGCCGTGAAGTCGGGGTCGTGCTGGCTGATCCAGGGGCCATGGCTCCACCACTTGAAGTGGAAGTCCGTACCGTCCAGGACCGCCACCAGGTTCATGCGGCGGATGCTGACGAGCAGGTCGCCGGCCGCGAACATCGGAAACCGCGGAGCGAGCGCGGGGCCCAGCTCCTCGACGTCGTTCGGGTGGAACAGGTCGAGTGACCGGTGGCTCCGGGCCGCCCCGTCGTGGTTGCGGAACTCGGCGCCCGCTTCCACGCCGAGCAGCACCGCCGCCTGCGGGTCGGCGGGCAGCACGTCCTCGATGAGGCCGATCTTTCGGATTTCCGCGCCGGTCGCGACGTCCAATTTTTCCATGTACTGGTAATGGCCGTACGCGGTCGCCTCGTCCCCGCGCCAGCTCCACAGGTTGCCGTCCTCGGCCTGCGAGATCAGGTGGTGGAAAACGCCCTCCCTCTTCCACACGGGCTGGCTGCAGGCATCGAAGCGACCCATGACAAATCCCTTGTCGAAGTTGACGACCACCGAGCCGTCCGGCAGGACCACGAACCCATGCGGCGCGCTGTCTTCCGCCTCCGGCAGCCCGCGGCTGTCCAGCAGGCGATAGTCGAGCGTCCAGCGGTGCAGCGGCTTGCCCGATGCGTCGTACAGCCAGGCCGCGTAATTCCCGAGGGCGTCGTCCCAGCCGGCGAAGGCGTAGTAGCCACCCTGCATGCGGGCCCGATCATGGACCGTGAAGCGCTCGCGCGAGGCCTGTTCCGGAGCCCTCATGCGGCGCCCCTCCGGAATGACCGCCCCGAACTGGCGCAGGCTCTTGCCCGCCTCCAGCATCCGGTCAATGTGCGGCCATGGCCAGAGCTGCAATTTCGCGAGTGCAACGCCGAAAACCGCCCCCAGGAAGCCGACCAGGAAGATTGCGCAGACAATTGGCAGCACCCATCGACTACGTTCCGTCACCGGCGACCCTGCACCCACGATTCCCCCTACCGTAGCGATCGCCCACGATACGCCGTAAGCGGGAAATCTCCGACGCCTCCTGTAGGCGTTCGACGACGGAGACCCGCAATCAAGGGTTAGACGACGGCGTGGCGCAAATACAGTTCGACATAACGGCGCGCGACCGCACGCCAGGCGAAGTTATCCTCGAGTCGCCGTCGCGCACGCGCACCAAGCGCCGCGGTGCGCGCGCGATCGGTGGTGAGCGCCGTAAGCGCCTCGCGAAGCTCACGGATGCAGCGCTCCCGGTCGGTGCTGCCCGGCGTCACCAGCACCGCGGCATCCCCCACGACTTCCTCGCAGCCGTGCCCGGCCGTCGTGACGATCGCGCAGCCGGCGGCCATGGCCTCTAGCAGCGAAACGGGAAAATTCTCGAAATCCGACGGGAGCAGGTAGATCGCCGCGCGCTCCAGGAGCGACTTGAATTCCGCGGAGCCGTTGCTGAGCCAGCCCGCCATGCGCGCCGGACTGCCGAGAGACTGGTTGAGCGCGATGAGCTCCGGCCCGTACTCGCCGCTGCCCACCACGGTCACGGGCCAGCCGACCTGGCCGCCCGCCAGCGCGTGCAGCAAGTACTGGACACCCTTGCGTTCCACGAGCCGTGTCGCCACCAGGATCTCGTCGCGCTTTTCGGCGGGGCGGAAGCGGTTCTCGTCGATGCCGTTCGGGATCACGTGGACCGGCACGCCGGGCCCGACCTTGTCGATCAGCGCGGCGAGCGTGCGGCTCGGCGAGACGATCGCCGCCGCGCTCTTCGTCACCCAGCGCCATGGCAGGTGGAGAAACGGGTGGACGAGCCGGAAGAACAGCTTCGGGTTGTAGCCCGGCACGTCGGAGCCGTGCGCCGTGATGATGAACGGTATCCCGCGCGGCGCCACTTCCATGCGGGCGACGAGGCCGTCCGGAAAGATGAAGTGCACGTGCGCGAAGTCGTAGCGGTTCTCGCGCAGCATGGCGCGCACGACGGGGCGTGCGCGCACGACGTAGCGCAGCGCCTCGCGCGCGGTGCACTTGCTCTCGAGCTTGCGGCCGCATTCCACGCGACGGACGCGGATACCGTCCACGATTTCCTGGGCCGGCACGCCGCGAAAACCCATCGTCACGACGTCGACGACGTGACCCTGTTTCACCAGTTCCGCGGCGAGACCGCGCACGACGCCGCCGCCGCCGCCGCCGATCGGCGGGAACTCGTAACTCAAAGTCAGGATACGCATCGCACCCCGCGCCCTTTCATGCCCGGGTGAAATATAGGAGACTACCGCCCGCTGCGCCATGCACCTGCAATTCGACATTCTAGGCGGAGTCGCGGGCGACATGTTCATCGCCGCCCTCGCGGATGCGTGGCCCGAGCATGGCGACGGAATGCTGGCCGCTGTCCGCGCCGCAGGCCTGCCCGCGGACTGGGAGCTCGGCATCGCCGCGCATCGCGACCACGTCCTGGGCGGCAAGCGCTTCCAGGTAATCGAGCCGCGATCCCACGCCCACGGCCACAGCGAGCACGAAGGTCACACGTCGCATCGCGCGATCGTGACAATGCTCCGCACTTCGAGCTTGCCGCCGGCCGTCGTCGAGCGCGCCATCGCAATCTTCGGACTGCTGGCGGACGCCGAGTCGCAGGTCCACGGCGTCGCTGTGGACGACGTGACATATCACGAGGTGGGCGCCTGGGATTCCGTGGCTGACGTCGTCGGCGCGGCCTGGCTGCTCGAGACGCTGCAGCCCCGATCCTGGTCGGCGAGCCCCGTGCCGCTCGGCGGCGGGCGCGTGGCGACCGCCCACGGGCCGATGCCCGTTCCGGCGCCCGCGACCGCGATCCTGCTGCGCGGCTTCCGGCTCGTCGACGACGGCATATCGGGCGAGCGCGTCACACCGACCGGCGCCGCCCTGCTTGCTCATCTGCGCGACACGCTCGGCCCGCCCGCGCCCATGGCGCAACCCGGCAGGCTCGCGCGCAGCGGCACCGGATTCGGGACGCGCGAGCTGCCGGGGCTCAGCAACGTGCTGCGGGTCCTCGCATTCGAGACGGCTGCCCTGGGCGCGGATTCCGAGCGCATCGGCGTCATCGAATTCGAGGTCGACGACCAGACGGCCGAGGATCTCGCAGTGGGGCTCGAAGCGCTGCGCGTCCTGCCGGGCGTTCTCGACGTCGTGCAGGCACCGGCGTTCGGCAAGAAGGGCCGGCTCGTCACGCAGGTCCGCGTGCTGTGCCGCCGCGAGCGCCTGTCCGAGGCGATCGACGCCTGCTTCCTCGAGACCACGACGCTGGGCCTGCGCTGGTCGCTGGTTGCGCGCAGGAGCCTGCCGCGCACGGGTGTCGGCGCGGCCGCCGGCTTCGATGTCGCCGTCAAGCGCGCGACGCGTCCCGACGGGCGCACGACCGTCAAGGCCGAGATCGCGAGTCTCGCGGGCCCCGGCGGCCACGCAGGTCGCCAGCAGCGCCGTGCGCAGGCGGAAACCGCCGCCGCGCCGCGCGCGCCGGACGAGTCTTGAGCCCGGGCGCCGGAGCCGAAGCCGCGGTCCAGGCGCTCGAGTCCTGCCTCGCGGGCATCGGACGCCTCGCCGTCGCCGTCAGCGGCGGCGTCGACAGCCTCACGCTGGCCGCCGTCGCGCACGCGCGCCTCGGTGATGACGCGACGATGTTCCATGCGGTGTCGCCGGCGGTGCCGCCGGAGGCGACGGAGCGAACGCGGTCGCTCGCGACCCGGTTCGGCTGGCGCCTGCGCGTGCTGGACGCCGGCGAATTCTCGGATCCCGAGTACCTGCGGAACCCGGCCAACCGCTGTTACTTCTGCAAGAGCAACCTGTACGGCTCGATCCTGCGCCACACCGACGCGCAGCTGGTCTCCGGGACCAACCGTGACGATCTCGGCGATTACCGCCCGGGGCTCGACGCTGCCGCGCAGCGCGGCGTGCGGCATCCCTACGTCGAGTGCGGCATCGACAAGGCCGGCGTGCGCGCGATCGCCGCGCGGCTCGGCCTCGACGAGGTCGCCGGGCTTCCCGCCGCACCCTGCCTCTCGAGCCGCCTGGAGACCGGGATCCGCGTCACGCCGGCCGCGCTCGGCCTCGTCCACGCCGTAGAAAGCGCGGTCGGCCAGACATTGCAGGCGAGCACGGTGCGCTGCCGCGTGCGCAGCAGCGGCGTCAGCGTGGAGCTCGACGAAGCCGCCCTCGCGCGGGCCGGCGCGGTCGGGCCGGGCCTGCGCGAGCATGTCGAGGCGCTCTGCGCGGCACGCGGATACCCCGGCACGGTCGAGTTCACCCGCTATCGCATGGGCAGCGCATTCCTGAGAGACTGACCGGCATGAACACCGCAAGGCAGGACGTGACATTCGACTTCGGCCGCCGCGCGCGCATCGGCCTCGCCGAGGCCGTGCTCTGCGCCGGCAAGTCCGCGGCGCAGATCGACCACATCATCGATCTATCCGAATCGCGCCATGCGCCGCTCCTGATGACGCGGCTTGCGCCGCGCGCCTTCGGGCGCCTCAGCGACCGTCACCGCGGTCGCATCGACTACGATGCCGTCTCGCGCACCGGCATCCTCGGCCCGGTACCGGTGCCCGGCGCTCCCGCGCAAGTCGCCGTGGTGTCGGCCGGCACGTCCGATGCACCGGTCGTGCATGAGGCGGCGCGCACGCTGGCATTTCACGGCGCCGCGGCCGACGTCATCATGGACGTCGGAGTCGCCGGCCTGTGGCGCGTCATGGAACGCCGCGCCCAGCTCGAGGGCTACCACGCGATCATCGTCGTGGCCGGCATGGATGGGGCCCTGTTCAGCGTCATCGGCGGGCTGGTCCCGGGATTCGTCATCGCCGTGCCCACGGCAACCGGCTACGGCACCGCGCGCGGCGGCGCGACCGCGCTGCACTCCGCGCTCACGAGCTGCGCGCCCGGCCTCGTGGCAGTCAACGTCGGCAATGGCTACGGGGCGGCCTGCGCGGCGCTCAGGGTCCTGCGCGCCGGCGCGGCGGCCGCCGTTGGCTGATCCGCGGCGTGCACGTGCGGCGTGCCTCGCGGCGGTGGCCTGCGCGGCATTCGCGCCGCTCGCGGCTGCGCACGGCGGCCAGGGCGACGCGCACGACTTCCTGGCGGGGTTGCTGCACCCGCTGACCGGGCTCGACCACGGCGTCGCGATGCTGGCGGTCGGCGTGCTCGCCTGGACGCTTGGCGGATCCGCGCGCTGGCGGCTGCCCGCGACGTTCCTGGCGGCGATGGCGCTTGGGACCGGCCTCGGCCTCGCGGGCTTCGCGCCGGCGCAGGTGGAAATGGCGGTCGCCGCCTCGGTGGGCGCGTTGGGCGCGATGCTGCTCGCGGGCCGGCACCTGCCGGCGACCCTCGCGCTCGCCCTCGTCGGCATCTTCGGAATCTTCCACGGCGGTGCACATGGCCTCGATATGCAGGCTTCCGCGTCGATGACACACGCGGGCGGCTTCTTCCTCGCGACGGCCGGACTGCACGCGACCGGGCTCCTGCTCGCCGCGGCCGTCAGCGTCCTGCGTTCACGTCCGCGCTGCCGGGCGGCGTCGTAAGCATCTCGCGCAACACCCTGCCGCTGGTCCCCGGGTCCTCGAGGCCAAGTACCGCGAAGATGGTCGGCGCGACATCGGCGGGGCTCGCGGCCGCGGGATAGTCGCCGGGCCGCACCTGCGAGCCCAGCCACATCAGCGGCACGTGCGCATCGTAGTCCCAGTCGCTGCCGTGGTTGCTGCCTGAGTCCGTGACCACCTGGTAGGCCTGCACCTGGTAGATGACGTTCCCGCTGCGCTCGGGATGGAAGCTGAGCAGCAGCGCCGCGTCCTGCGGCGCCACATTGCCCGACTGCCTCGACCGCTCGAGCTCGGTGCGCGTCACGGCCCGCCGCACGCCGTGTATCGCGGCAACGGCGTCGCGCGCGACGATCTCCGCGTCCTGCAGCGCGATGCCCCGGGCGGCCAGCGCGTCCGAGCGCAGGTACACGTTGGGGAAGTCATGGAACGCGACCCATCCGCCCTGCGGTCCCGGTCCGAATCGCGCCGACAGCGACCTGTCGACGGCTTCCGCCACCGTGGATTTGGGAATGCGTCCTGCTCCAGTGCCCCATCCGTGGCGGCGCGCCACCTCCGGAAGTGGCGCACCGCCGTGATCCGCCGTCAGGACCACGAGCGCGCGGTCGAGCTTGACGCGCCGGTCGATGAAGTTCAGCAGCACCTCGAGCTGGCGGTCCAGCCGGAGGATCGTGTCCATCGACTCGTGGCTGTCCGGCCCGAATGCGTGGCCGACCATGTCGCTCGCCGAAAAGCTCAGCGCCAGGTAGTCGGTCACCGCGTCATCGCCCAATGCTTCGGCGCGGATCGTCGCGATGCCGAACTCCGCCAGCACCTCGTCCAGGAAGGGCGTGTCCTGCGGACCCATCGCGGACCCGGGATGCTTGCCGTCGGCGCGCAGGTAGTGCGGAAATGTCGTGCGCGACAGGCCCGCGCTCCGTTCCGCCGGGTCATCGTCCGGTTCCTGCCCCGCATACGCTGACGCCGGCAGCAACCGCTTCCACGGCCGCTTCTCGTATGTTTTCAGGCCGCCGCCCACGTTGAACGCGCGCGCCCAGAAGGGCAGCTTCACGGCGCCGTCCTTCCAGGTCGTGAAGTTGCCGTTCTGACCCGGCCAGAAGACGCCGTCCGCCGAAGCACCGCCCAACAGCCGCGCGGCCGTGTCCTTGCCGGATGCCGCAAAGATCTTTGCCTCCGGGCCCAGGGCGTCGACCATGACGTCGCCGATCGTCGGCCGCAGCAGGCGGCGCGCAAGTTCGTCGCGATCCCCCTCGGCACAACCGGTGCCGGATCCCGCCTTGCCGTCATGCCACCGGTTCGCGATGACGCCATTTTCTGCGCCCCAGGTGCCGGTTGCGATGACGGCGTGTCCCGGGCAGGTGTCCGTCGTGCCGTGCAGGTAGCGCGCGTTGGTGAACCGTGCCCCGTGGCCGAGGAAGCGCGCGAACCCGCCCTTGCCGAAATGCGGGCGATAACGGGCGAGCAGGTCGTAGCGCAGCTGGTCGATCACGATGACGACGACGAGGCTCGGAACGCCCGACTCCCCGGCGCGCGCTGCTTGCGACTGGTCCGTTTCGCCCCGCAGTGCGCCGACCGCCGCCAGCACGATCGCGGCCGCCGCCGCGGCGCCGGCAGTCAGGGCCAAAGACGACCGTGTCCTGATTCCCAGAATCGGAGCTCCGTCGGATTGCGCGCCCCCCATCGCTGGCGTTGAACACGCAATCATCGTATCGTCGCCGTTCCAAAATCTGTCGGCCGAGGCCTATTGAACCCGACTTCCGCACCGTCCAGCACGCGCATGTTCGCGCCGGACGTGACCGACACCGCAAAGATCGTCTTCGTTGCAGGCATCAGCTTCAGCGGCTCGACGCTGACGGGCCTGCTGCTGGGTTCGCGTCCCAACGCGGTGTTCGGCGGCGAGCTCAAGGACTACAAGCGTCGCATGCAGAGCGAGATCCGCGGCTCCGGGCACTTCTGCAGCTGCGGAGGCTCGCGCGACAGCTGTCCCTTCTGGAGCGAAGTGCAGCGCCGCTATGGCCTGGAAGAGGAGCTGAGCCCCTCGCCCGGGTTCTCGTGGCAGAACCTCGTGCTCGGCCTGAAGCTCATCACCGGGATCGGCCTCGGCGGCAAGCGGGAGTCGCCGCACGGACGCCTCGTCAAGTGCATCTACGAGGTCGCGCGGCTGCAGTACCCGGACGTGCGCTGGGTCATCGACACGTCGAAGTCCATCAGCAACCTCGACGCCATCGCGCGCATGCCGGGCGTCGAAGTCTCGGTGATCCACCTCGTGCGCGACGGCAAGTCGGTCGCGGGCTCGTACAAGAAGCGCGGCGGGCGCGCGTTGTACGGCATGGCCACGTGGTCCATCGGCAACCTGTTCATCCGGAAATACATCCAGCGCCGCAAGCTGCGCTCGATCACCGTGGATTATCGTTCGCTGTGCATCGGCGACGAGGCGACGTACCGCTCCATCAACGAGTTCCTCGGCAGCGACCTCAGCCTCCCGCTGGCGGCCGAGCGCATCGCGCAGACGACGTTTCACATCGTCAGCGGCAACGGCAAGGTGCGCCGCAGCGCGTCGAACTTCCAGGGCGTGCGCTATTCACCGAGTCCCTTCGAGCCCTCCACCCTCGAGCGCATCGTGGCGAATGCCGTGATCGAGCCCCTCGATCGGCGCTTCGGCGCCACCCGGCAGTAGTCACCGCGACGGGCAGCTCCAGTCCCGCACCGAGAAGTAGCCGGGCGGGTAGCGCTCCGCGGACTGGATCAGCGCGGCGTGCG
The DNA here is from genome assembly GCA_035281265.1 of Steroidobacteraceae bacterium. Classification (GTDB taxonomy): domain Bacteria; phylum Pseudomonadota; class Gammaproteobacteria; order Steroidobacterales; family Steroidobacteraceae; genus SCUD01. The sequence goes on along the minus strand of DATEEF010000134.1, from coordinate 10 downwards.
TGTCGTCATA
>DATEEF010000133.1:0-17763 GCA_035281265.1 Steroidobacteraceae bacterium | reverse complement strand
GGCGCGGGCCGCAGCGGCTCGCGTGCGCAGCCGGCGAGCGCGACGAGCGCGATCGCACAGGCCGTCGTGCGGGCCTGCCTCACCGGGCGGACGCCACGGGCGCGGCGGGCTCGGCGGGAGTGGGGAGCAGGGCCTCGACGCGTCGGCCGAGGTCGTTCACCGCGAGCGCGTAAAGGGTGCTCCGGTTGTACCGCGTGATGACGCCGAAGTTGTGGAAGCCCGCCCGCAACTCGGGCCCGCCGTCGCCGTCCACCTTGATGAAGAGCGCGGGTGCCTTGTCGCCCTGCGTCGTGTCGAACGCGAGGCCGCGATCCCGCAGCGCCTTGACCGTCGTGTCCGGGGCCAGTTTCCCGGGGACCAGCTTGTCCGCATTGGGAAACCACAGCCGCGCGGGCGCGACGACCGGCTCGCCGGTGCGCCAGCCGTGGTCGGCGAGGTAGTTGGCGACGCTCGCGATGACGTCCGGCCAGCTGCCCCAGAGGTCGCGCTTGCCGTCGCCGTCGCCGTCCGTGGCCCAGGTCCGGTAGCTGCGCGGCATGAACTGTCCGTTGCCCATCGCGCCGGCGTAGGAGCCGAGCACCGTCTTCGTGTCGAAGCCCTCCTCGCGCGCGAGCAGCAGGAACTGCTCGAGCTCGGCCCGGAAGTAGCTCGCGCGCGGCGGATAGTCGAATGCGAGCGTCGAGAGCGCATCCACCACGCGGTACTTGCCGGTGATGCGCCCGAAGAACGTCTCGCAGCCGATGATGCCGACGATGACGTGGGGCGAGACGCCGCTCGACTTCGCGATGCGCTCGATGTCGGCCCGGTGCATGGACCAGAAGGCGATCCCGGCCTCCACGCGCTCGGCCGTCAGGAAGTGGTTGCGGTAGGCGTACCAGGGCATGACGGCCTCGGCCGGCTTCGTCATGAGCTCGATGATGCGGGGCTGCAGGGCCGCGTCGGCCAGCACGCCGTCGAGCCAGGCGGCGTCGAAGCCGTGCTTCTTCTTCATCTCCTCGGAGAACGCGCGCACCTGGTCGCTCTCGAGGTCGAGCGCGTGCGCCGGCAACGCCGCCGCGGCGACCCACAGGGCGAGGCACGGCGCCCGCAGCAGCGCTGTCGCTGGTTTCATCCTCATTTCACGAGCTTTCTGCTGGAGTGCAGCGCCATCAGGATACCGAAGCCGGCCATCAGGGTCACGAACGAAGTCCCGCCGTAGCTGACGAGCGGCAGGGGCACGCCGACGACCGGCAGGAGGCCCATGACCATCCCCGCGTTGACGCAGGCATAGACGAAGAAGGTCAGCGCGATGCTGCCCGCGAGCAGGCGCGAGAACGCGTCGCGGCACTGCAGCGCCATCGTCATGCCGCGGCCCACGATGAACAGGTAGCCCACCAGCAGCGCGATGAGCCCGAGGAGCCCCAGCTCCTCGCCGATCACGGCGAAGATGAAGTCCGTGGAGCGCTCCGGCAGGAATTCGAGCTGCGCCTGCGTGCCGTTCATCCAGCCCTTGCCGAATACGCCACCGGACCCGATCGCGATCTGCGACTGGATGATGTGGTAGCCGGCGCCCAGCGCGTCGCTCTGCGGGTCGAGCAGCGTCAGCACGCGCTGCCGCTGGTACTCGTGCATGAAGTGCCAGCCGACCGGCACCGCCGCGCCGAGGATCGCGACGCCTCCGAATATGTAGACCGGCGAGAGCCCGCTCATCACCAGCACGATCAGGCCCGAGGCCGCGACCAGGAGCGCAGTGCCGAGGTCCGGCTGCTCTGCGATGAGCGCGACCGGCAGCAGGACGATCAGGAGCACGGCGCCGACGTCGCGCAGCGATGGCGGCAGCGGCCGCTGGTGGAGGTACCAGGCGCACATCATCGGCACGGCGAGCTTCATGATCTCGGAGGGCTGGAAGCGGATCACGCCGAGGTCGAGCCAGCGCTGTGCACCCTTGCCGATGTCGCCCGCGAGCGCGACGATCACGAGCAGCACGAGCCCCAGCAGGTAGGCGACCGGCGAGAGCATGCGCAGGAACCGGTCGGGCACCAGGGAAAGAAGGGCGAGCAGCGAGAACCCGATGCCGACGCGCGCGACCTGGCTGAACCAGAGCGAGGTGTTGTCCCCCGCTGCGCTCCACAGCACGAACAGGCCGAACAGCGTCACCGCGACCAGGCCGGACAGCAGCATGCCGTCGAGGTGGAGCGCGCGCAGCACGCGCGCCATGCCGGTCACGGTGCGCTTGGTGCGGGAACCGCCGATCTCGCCGTAGATCATGGCGGCGCTGCCCCGACGAGGTAGGCATCGAAGATGGCGCGCGCGATCGGTGCCGCCGCCGAGGACCCGAACCCGCCGTTCTCGACCAGCACGGCGACCGCCAGCTTCGGCGCCTCGGCCGGCGCGAAGGCGACGAAGAGGGCGTGGTCGCGCAGCCGCTCGGCGACTTCCTTCTCGTTGTACTTCTCGGTCTGGCCGACCGAGAACACCTGCGCCGTGCCGGTCTTGCCGGCGATCGAGTAGGCGGCGCCGCGCGCGGCGACCGAGGCGGTTCCACCCGTCGTCACCGCCACCATCGCGTCGACGATGATCTCCCAGTTCGCCGGGTCCTTGAGCTCGATGCGCGGCAGCGGGCGCGGCTTCTTCTCCTCGACCGCGCCGGTTTCCGGGTCCACCAGCGCGCGCACGAGCCGCGGCTGGTAGGGCTGGCCGCGCATCGCAAGCAGCGCGGTCGCCTTGGCGAGCTGCAGCAGCGTCGCGGTCCAGTAGCCCTGGCCGATGCCGACGATCACGGTCTCGCCCGGGAACCAGACCTGCTGCTCGCGCGACTTGAACACCGTTTTCTTCCAGTCGGGCGAGGGCATGATGCCGCCGCGCTCGCCGGCGATGTCGATGCCGGTCGGCTCGCCGAAGCCCATCCGCGCCATCGAGTCGTGGATGCGGTCGATGCCGAGCGTGTTCGCGAGCCGGTAGAAGTACACGTCGCAGGACTTCATGACGGCCCGCCGCATGTCGACCGGCCCGTGGGTACCGCCCCGCCTCGGTTCGCGGTAGCGATGGCGCGAGCCGGGCAGCGAGTAGCTGCCGCCGCAGTTGGTCACGTCCTGCGGCCGGAGCACGCCGTTCTCGAGCCCCGCCAGCGCCATGAGGGGCTTGATCGTCGAGCCCGGCGGATACGTGCCGCGCAGCACGCGGTTGAAGAGCGGCTGGTCCGGGTTCTCGGTGAGGGCGACGTAGTCGCTGCGCGAGATGCCGCGTGCGAAGCCGTTCGGGTCGAAGGAGGGCATGCTCGCGAACACGAGCACGTCGCCGTTCGAGGGGTCGATCGCGACGACGCCGCCGCGGCGGCCGGCGAAGGCCTCCTCGGCGACCCGCTGCAGCTCGATGTCGATCGTCACGCGAAGGTCGCGGCCGGCCTGCGGCTCGTGCGTCTTCAGCTGCGGGTCGGAGCCTTCGGCGAGTCGCGCGGGCCGCCCCTCGGCGTTGACGAGCACCTCGCGATAGCCGCCGGTGCCGAGCAGGTCCCCCTCGTAGGCGCTCTCGATGCCGGTCTTGCCGATCACGCCGGTGCCGAAATAGCGCTCCCGGTCCACTCGCGAGAGGTCCTGCTCGCTGATCGTGCCGACATAGCCGAGCGCATGGGCGCCGACCGTCCCGTAGGGATAGTGGCGCGCCATGCGCGTCTCGAGCAGCACCCCCGGCAGCTCGTGCCGGTGCACCGCGTAGCGCGCGACTTCCTCGTCGTCGAGCTGCAGCAGGAACGGCACTGCCTCGAAGGTGCGCCGCGAGTTCACGAGCTGGCGCACGCGGCCGACCTCGCCGGGCTCGAGCAGGCCGAAGCGCACGAGTCGCGACAGCGTGTCGTCGAGGTCGCCGGCCTGCTCGCGGATCAGCTCGAGCTGGTACGCGGGCGTGTTCTCGGCGATCACGCGCCCCGCGCGGTCGTAGATGATTCCGCGGTTCGGCGGCAGCGGCTCGATGCGCGCGCGGTTGCCCTGCGACAGCTCGACGTAGTGGGCGTGCTGCACGACCTGGAGCCAGAAGGCGCGGCTGACGAGCGCGATCGCGATGAGGGCGACGACCGCCGAGGCGAGCAGCACGCGCTGGAAGAACATGCGCTGCTCGAGTGCGTCGTCCTTGATGCGCACGCGCCGCATGGGTTCCTCCTACCGTCGCGACGCGTAGCGCGAGTAGAGGTGCGTCAACAGCGGCCAGCAGGCCGCGCTGATCGGCACCGACAGCCAGCGGCGCCAGTCGGTCACCGGGTGGCCGGCGACGCCGTCGATCCAGAACAGCAGGAACTCGTTGATCCAGAGCAGCGCCAGGATCACGGCCGACTGCTGCAGCGGCGGGAACGCGCGGATCTGGAGGCGGAAGCGCGCCGCCAGGTAGGCGATGACGGTCAGCGTCAGCGCATGCTGGCCAAGCAGCACGCCCTGGAACCCGTCGAGCGCGAGGCCCGCGAGCCAGGCGTAGGCGAGGCCGAGCAGGCGCGGCGAGAGCAGGCAGAACCACAGCACGGTCAGCGCGACGAAATTCGGGCGGTAAGGCTCGAGGAACGATGGCAGCGGCGCGACCATCGCGGCGAGCGCGAGCACGGTGAGGCCGACGACGCGCGCCCAGCCGAAGTTCGTGCGCGTGCCGATCATCATGCGGCTTCTCCCGTGGGCGGCGCTTCTTCCGGCGCCGCTTCCGGCGCCGGAGCCGGCGGCGTGGCCTGCTGCGGCGGCGGTTGCGCAGCCGCGGCCGGCGCTGCCTGCGGCTCCTGCGGGGCGGGCGCGCCAGCCGCCTGCACGGGCCCTTCCTCCGGTTCCATCACCTCGCGGTCGAACCAGACGAGCAGGATCTCCGGGTCGCGATCGAGGCCCGCGAGCGGCTCGGCCTCGACCGCGAGCAGCGGCTGTCCGGTGTCGCGCGTCACCGAGGTCACCTTCGCGACGGGGTAGCCCGGCGGGTAGACGCCGCCGAGCCCCGAGCTCACGAGCAGGTCGCCGACGATGACGTCGGTGTTCTGCGGCATGTAAGGCAGCGACAGGAGGCCCGAGCGCCCGGTGCCGAGCGCGATGCTGCGCGCCCCCGTGCGATTCACCTGCACCGGGATCGCGTGCTCCGGGTCGGATATCAGGATGACCTCGGCCGAATAGGGGCCGACGCGGGTGACCTGGCCGAAGATGCCGTTCGCATCGATCGCCGCCTGGGCGCGGAAGACCTCGTCGCGCGTGCCCTTGTTGACGAGCACGCGCTGGCGGAACGGGTCGAGGTCCACGCGCACGATCTCGGCGACGAGCGAACGCTGGACCACGCGCGCCGAGCTCTCGCGGATCGCGCGCAGGCGCCGGTTCTCCTGTTCGAGCGATTCGAACCGCAGGAGCTTGAGGCGGAGCACCAGGTTGTCCGCGGCCAGCTTGACGTTCTCCGCCTCGACGCGGGTCTTGGTGGCCGCCGATGCGCGCATGGCGTCCCAGGCCTGCACCGGCGCCTGTACCGCCCACTGGATGGGGTACGCGAGGGTCGCGATGGCGTCGCGGATCGCCGAGAGGTGGTGCTGGCGATGGTCGGCGACCATGAGGCCGGCGGCCAGGGCGGCGAGGACGATGAGGCGCAGCCCCAGGGCGGGGCCGCCGAGCAGGAGTGGCCGTGGATCCGAATCGTGAGCGGACACTTGGCCTCTAGCCGAGGCCGAACAGCCCCGGATGCTCTTCCGACAGCTCGAGGATCCGGCCGCCGCCGCGCGCGACGCAGGTGAGCGGGTCCTCGGCGATCACCACCGGCAGGCCCGTTTCCTCCATCAGCAGCTTGTCGATGTCCTTGAGCAGCGCGCCGCCGCCCGTCAGCACGATGCCGCGCTCGGCGACGTCCGCGCCGAGCTCGGGCGGCGTCTGCTCGAGGGCTTTCTTGACGGCCTGCACGATGCCCTGCAGCGGCTCCTGCATGGCCTCGAGGATCTCGTTGGAGTTGAGCGTGAAGCTGCGCGGCACGCCCTCGGAGAGGTTGCGGCCCTTGACTGACATCTCGCGCACCTGCTGGCCCGGGTAGGCCGAGCCGATCTCGATCTTGATGCGCTCGGCCGTCGCCTCGCCGATCAGGATGCCGTAGTTGCGGCGCACGTAGTTCGTGATGGCCTCGTCGAAGCGGTCCCCGCCGATGCGGACCGACTCCGCGTAGACGATGCCGTTCAGCGAGATGACCGCGACCTCGGAGGTGCCGCCGCCGATGTCGAGCACCATCGAGCCGCGCGCCTCGTTGACCGGCAGGCCCGCGCCGACCGCCGCGGCCATCGGCTCGGGGATCACGTCGACGCGGCGCGCGCCCGCGCCCTCGGCGGACTCCTGGATGGCGCGCTTCTCCACCTGCGTCGAGCCGAACGGCACGCAGATGAGCACGCGCGGCGAGGGTCGCAGCCAGCGGTTGCCGTGCACCTTGGTGATGAAGTACTGGAGCATCCGCTCCGTGTAGGTGAAGTCGGCGATGACGCCGTCCTTCATGGGCCGGACGGCCGTGATGTGCCCCGGCGTGCGGCCGAGCATGTTCTTCGCCTCGGCGCCGACCGCGACGATGACCTTGCCGCCGCGCCCCGGCTCGTCCTGGATCGCGACGACCGAGGGCTCGTTGAGGACGATGCCCTGGCCGCGGACGTAGATGAGCGTATTCGCCGTGCCGAGGTCGATGGAGACATCGCTCGAAAAGTAACCCCGGAGGTTCTTGAACATGGCGAAAAAGACCCGGACGCTCGCTGAATGGAGCGCCGCGAGTCTATCCGCGAGCGGGACTTTCCACAAGCCGACGTGTATGATTTCCGTCAAGTTTTTCCCACTTTTTCCGCTGTGGTGCGCTCGTGACGCTGACCCGCCGCGACGTCGAAAACATCGCGCATCTCGCCCGCCTCGAGATCACCGAGGCGGAGCTGCCCGTGTACGTCGGAAGCCTCTCGGCGATCCTCGCGTTCGTCGAGCAGCTCTCGGGCGCGGCGACAGCTGACGTGGTGCCGATGGCGCACCCGCTCGAGGGCCAGGTCCAGCCGCTGCGTGAGGACTGCGTCACGGAATCGGACCGGCGCGAGGCCTTCCAGGCCAACGCACCCGCCGTCGAGGCGGGGCTGTACCTGGTGCCCAAGGTGATCGAATGAGCCTGCACCTCGCGACCGCCGCGGAGCTCGGCCGGGGCATCGCGGCGCGCAAGTACTCGAGCGTCGAGGTGGCCCGCCACTTCCTCGACCGCATCGGGCGCTCGGGCCCGGGCCTCAACGCCTTCGTCACGGTGACGGGGGAGCGCGCCCTCGAGGACGCGCGCCGGGCGGACGCGCGCGTCGCGCGCGGCGAGGGCGGGCCGCTCACCGGCGTGCCGCTCGCGCACAAGGACATCTTCTGCACCGCCGGCATCCTGACGAGTTGCGGATCGCGCATGCTGTCCAACTTCGTCGCACCCTACGACGCGACGGTCGTCGAGCGACTCGACGCCGCGGGAATGGTCCTGCTCGGCAAGACGAACATGGACGAGTTCGCGATGGGCTCGTCGAACGAGACGAGCTACTACGGCCCGGTGAAGAATCCCTGGGACACGGCGCGCGTGCCGGGCGGATCCTCCGGCGGATCCGCGGCCGCGGTGGCCGCGCGCATCGCGCCGGTCGCCACGGGCACGGACACGGGCGGCTCGATCCGCCAGCCCGGCGCGCTCACCGGCCTCACGGGCTTCAAGCCGACCTACGGGCGCGTCTCGCGCTACGGGATGATTGCGTTCGCCTCGAGCCTCGACCAGGCGGGCGTGCTCGCGCAGTCCGCCGAGGACGCGGCGCTCCTGCTCGCGGCGATGGCGGGCCACGACCCGCGCGACTCCACGAGCGTCGCGACGCCGGTTCCGGACTACGCGGCCGCCCTTGCGCGGCCGGTGAAGGGCCTGCGCATCGGCATCATCAGCGAGTTCTTCGGCGAGGGCCTCGAGGCCGGCACGGGCGCCGCGGTTCGCGCGGCGATCGAAGCGTTCCGTGCCGAGGGCGCGACGGTCGAGGAGCTCTCGCTGCCGAACCTGCCGCTCTCGGTGCCGACGTACTACGTGGTCGCGCCGGCCGAATGCTCGTCGAACCTCTCGCGCTACGACGGCGTGCGCTTCGGGCACCGCTGCAAGGAGCCGAAGGACCTGCTGGACCTCTACAAGCGCACGCGCGGGGAAGGGTTCGGCGCCGAGGTGAAGCGGCGCATCATGACCGGCACCTACGTGCTGTCCGCGGGCTACTACGACGCCTACTACCTGAAGGCGCAGAAGGTGCGCAGCCTCATCAACGACGACTTCCGCCGCGCGTTCGCGAAGGTGGACGTGCTGATGGGCCCGACCGCGCCGACGCCCGCATTCCCGATCGGCGCGAAGACGGACGACCCGATCCTGATGTACCTGAACGACATCTACACGATCGGCGCGAACCTCGCGGGGCTTCCCGCCGTCTCCGTGCCCTGCGGCCTCGTCGACGGCCTGCCGGTCGGCCTGCAGATCATCGGCCCGCACTTCGCGGAAGAGCGCCTGCTCGGCGCTGCGCATGCCTGGCAGCGCGCGACCGACTGGCACCGCCGGTTGCCGCCGGCCTTCGCGTGAGCCTGGCCATGGAATGGGAAACCGTCATCGGCCTCGAGATCCACGCGCAGCTCGCGACGCGCTCGAAGATCTTCTCGGGCTCGTCGACCGCCTACGGCGCCGCGCCGAATGCGCAGGCGAACCTCGTGGACCTCGGCTACCCCGGCGTGCTGCCGGTGCTGAACCGCGAGGCGGTGCGCATGGCGGTGAAGTTCGGGCTCGCGGTCGGCGCCGAGGTCTCGCGCCGCTCGGTCTTCGCGCGCAAGAACTACTTCTACCCGGACCTGCCGAAGGGCTACCAGATCAGCCAGTACGAGCTGCCCGTCGTCGCGCGCGGCGGGATCGACATCCTACTGGACGACGGCGCGCGCAAGCGCATCGGCGTCACGCGCGCGCACCTCGAGGAAGACGCCGGCAAGTCGCTGCACGAGGGGCTCGGCCGCGCGAGCGGCATCGACCTCAACCGCGCGGGCACGCCGCTGCTCGAGATCGTGTCGGAGCCCGACATGCGCTCGGCGCGCGAGGCCGTCGCGTACATGAAGAAGGTCCACACGCTCGTGCGCTACCTCGAGATCTGCGACGGCAACATGCAGGAGGGCTCCTTCCGCTGCGACGCCAACGTGTCCGTCCGCCCGAAGGGCGCGACCGCGTTCGGCACGCGCTGCGAGATCAAGAACCTGAACTCGTTCCGCTTCGTCGAGCGCGCGATACTCCACGAGGTCGAGCGGCAGGTGGACCTGATCGAGGGCGGCGGCAAGGTCGTCCAGGAGACGCGGCTCTACGACCCGGACCGCAACGAGACCCGCTCGATGCGCTCGAAGGAGGAGGCGAACGACTACCGCTACTTCCCCGACCCGGACCTGCTGCCGCTCGTGCTCGACGACGCCTTCGTCGAGGACGTGCGCAAGGGCCTGCCGGAGCTGCCCGACGCGAAGGCCGCGCGCTTCGCGCGCGAGCACGGGCTGTCGGAGTACGACGCCGGCGTGCTCACGGCGAGCCGCGAGCTCGCCGCGTACTACGAGGACGTCGCGGCCGGCTGCCAGGAACCGAAGCTCGCGGCCAACTGGGTCATGGGCGAACTGTCCGGATTCCTGAACCGGGACGGGCTCGAAGTCGGCGCATCGCCGGTGCCCGCGGGGGCGCTCGCCGCCATGCTGAGGCGCATCGGCGATGGCACGATCTCGGGCAAGCTCGCGAAGGACGTGTTCGAGGCGATGTGGACCGAGCGGAAGTCCGCGGACGAGATCATCGACGCGAAGGGACTGCGGCAGATCACGGACGCCGGCGCGATCGGGAAGGCGATCGCAGCGGTGATGGCGGCGAACCCCGGCCAGCTCGCGGACTACCGCGCGGGCAAGGACAAGCTGTTCGGGTTCTTCGTCGGCCAGGTGATGAAGGCGACGGGCGGCAAGGCGAATCCCGCGCAGCTGAACGAGCTCCTCAAGAAGATGCTCGCGGGCCCATGACGGCCCCGGGCGACCTGCTGCACCGCTTCCTCTTCGAACGTCTCCCGGTTCGCGGCCACCTGGTGAGGCTCGACGCGAGCTGGCGCGCGGCCATCGAGCACCACGACTATCCCGCGGCCGTCACCACCGCGCTCGGCGAGGCCATGGCGGCCGCGTCGCTGATGGCCGGCGCGCTCAAGTTCGAAGGCCGCCTGTCGCTGCAGTTCGAGGGGCCGGGACCGGTGCGGCTCGTGCTCGCGCAGTGCACGCATCGCCACGCAATCCGCGGCGTCGCGCGCCACGACGCGCTGCCCGAGGGCGCCGCCGCCGTGCGCCTGTTCGGCAACGGGCAGCTCGCGGTGACCATCGAGCAGTCGGAAGGCAGCGACCGCTACCAGGGCGTCGTGCCGCTCGAATCGGAGCGGCTCGCGACGAACCTCGAGGCCTACTTCGAGCGCTCGGAGCAGCTGCCTTCGCGTCTCCTGCTGGCGGCGACGCCGGACCGCGCGGCGGGACTCCTTCTCCAGCGCGTCGCGCTCGGCGATGTTGGCACGGGGACGGGGCGCGCCGAGGCGGAGGATGCCTGGCGCCGCATCGGGCTGCTCGCCGCCACGGTGTCGCCGAAGGAGCTCTTCGACCTGCCGTGCCGCGAGCTGCTGCAACGGCTCTTTCCCGAGGACGACATCCGCCTGTTCGAGGGCACGCCGGTCTTCTTCCAGTGCACCTGCTCGCGCGAGCGGGTGGCCGGCATCCTGCAGGCGCTCGGCGGCGACGAGGTCGAGGCGCTGCTCGCCGAGCGCGGCGACGTCGAGGTCCGCTGCGAATTCTGCAACCGCGCCTGGCGGTTCGATGCCGTGGACGTCGCGGGCCTCTTCTCGACCGGCGCGCCGCAGCCGGCGCCGCCGGGACTGCACTAGCCTTCAGCCGGTCGCGCTACTCCTTGCGGTGCGCGGCGAAGGAAATCTTGTCGAGGACGCCGAGGAGCACGGCGGAGACGACGAAGGTCAGGTGGAGGATCACGTACCACATGATCTTGTCGTTATCGATCTTCTGCGCGTCCATGAACACGCGCAGCAGGTGGATCGACGAGATCGCGACGATCGAGGCGGCGACCTTGAGCTTCAGCGTGCCGGAGTCGAGTTTCGACAGCCAGGCCGGCGCGTCGGTGCCGGCGTCGTGGTCGATGCGCGACACGAAATTCTCGTAGCCGGAGAACATGACCATCACGATCAGGCTGCCGACCAGCGCCAGGTCGATCAGCGCGAGCACCGTCAGCACGAGATCGGCCTCGGCCAGGGTCAGCACATCGAAAATGACGTGATACGCCTCCTGGAAGAACTTGATGCCGAGGACCAGCAGCGCGAGCGACAGCCCGAGGTAGAGCGGCGCGAGCAGCCAGCGGCAGGCGAACAGCAGGCGTTCGAGGGTCTGTTCGATCATCCGGGATCTCCGTGTCCGACGGCCATTGTACCTGCGGCAAGGCGTGGCGACGGCGGGCCGAGGCGCGGGCCCGCGCCCGCGCCTTCCGGTAAGATCGGGCCGGCGTGAGCATCCGCTTCACAATCAATGGCAGCGAGCGGGAATTCGCCGGTGACGGCGACATGCCGCTCCTGTGGTACCTGCGCGACCATGCGCGGCTGACCGGCACCAAGTTCGGCTGCGGCGGCGGCTTCTGCGGCGCCTGCACGGTCCTCGTCGACGGCGCCGCGCAGCGTTCCTGCGTGCTGCCGGTTTCCGCGGCCGCGGGCCGGCGCATCACCACGATCGAGGGGCTGGGCGCGGGCGGGCTGCATGCGGTGCAGAAAGCCTGGATCGAGGAAGACGTCGCGCAGTGCGGCTACTGCCAGGCCGGGCAGATCATGGCCGCGGTCGCGCTGCTCGAGCGCAATCCCGACCCGGCGCCGGCCGACGTCGACACCATCACGAACCTGTGCCGCTGCGGCACCTACGTCCGCATCCGGCGTGCCATCGCACGCGCGGCGCGCGACCTCAAGGCGGCGAAATGAGCGCGCTCGCGACCGTCGTCTCGCGCCGGATCTTCCTGCAGGCCTCGCTGTCGGCATCCGGCGCGCTCGTGCTGGCGCCGCGGCTCGCCGCGGCCCAGGACGCGCCGCCGCGCGTGCCGGAGAATCCGCTCGGCATCCTGATCCGCATCGAGCCGGACAACCGCATCGTCGTCGGCGCGATCGGCGCGGAGATCGGGCAGGGGGTCAAGACCTCGCTGCCCATGATTCTCGCCGAGGAGCTGGACGCCGACTGGTCGCAGGTGTCCGTCGAGCAGATGCCGATGCTGATCGACTTCAGCGGGGCCGAGCCGCGCTGGCGCTTCGGCTCGCAGGGCGCGGGCGGCAGCACGAGCATCCCAGACGGCTGGGCGGAGCTGCGCCAGATCGGCGCGCAGGGACGCTGGCTCATGCGCCAGGCCGCGGCCGCGGAGTGGGGCATCCCGTTCACCGACGTCGGCACAGCCGCCGGCCACGCGCTGCACCCCGACGGCCGCAAGCTCGCCTACGGCGCGCTCGCCGGCGCGGCCGCGGGGCTCACGCTGCCCGTCGAGCCGGTGCCGCTCAAGGCTCCCGCCGAGTACCGCGTGATCGGCCGGCCGCGCCGCGTCGTCGACGCGGAGGAGATCGTGACCGGCCGGGCGCGCTACGGGATCGACGTCTATGAGCCCGATGCGCGCACCGCGGTCATGCTGCGCTGCCCGTTCTTCGACGGCGACATCGCGCGACTCGACGACAGCGCGGCGCGCGCCGTGCCGGGCGTGCGCGCCGTCGTCGTCGTGCCGGGGCCGAAGCCCGGCGAGCCCATCACCACCAACCTCGCGACGGGCGTCGCAGTCGTCGCCGACGACATGTGGTCGGCGCTCAAGGGCCGCGCCGCGCTCAAAGTCGAATGGACGCGCGGCCCGTTCGCCGGGGAGTCGAGCGCAGCGCTCGATGCGCAGTGCGTCGCGCTCCTCGCCAAGACCGGCCAGGTCGTCCGCAACGACGGCGACTTCGACGCCGCCAGCAGCGCCGCGTCAAGGGTCGTCAAGGCGCGGTACCGCGTCCCATTCGTGAGCCACTCGCCGCTCGAGGCGCCCTGTGCCTTCGTGCACGTGCAGGCCGACCGCGCACGCGTGGTCGCGGCGCTGCAGCAGCCCGGCGGCGCGTCGCGCGCGGTGCATGCCGTGACCGGCCTTCCGCGCGGGGCGATCAGCGTCGAGATGACGCGCGCCGGCGGCGGCTTCGGCCGCCGGCTCACCAACGACTTCGTCGCCGAGGCGGCGTTCGTCTCGAAGGCGACCGGCTGGCCGGTGAAGCTCGCGTGGACGCGCACGGACGACCTCCAGCACGACTTCTTCCGGCCGTTCGGCCACCACGAGCTGGTGGCGGCGCTGGGCGCCGGGGGCGTGGTCACCGGCTGGACGCACCGCCTCGCCAGCGCCTCGAAGTACTACCGCCGCGCCAACGTGAAGCCGGAAGAAATGTGGACCGCGGAGCTGTACCCGGACGACTTCCCGGCCTACCTCGTGCCGAACTACCGTCTCGAGTGGCTCGAGGTCACGAGCGGGATACCGCGCGGGTCGTGGCGCGCGCCGGCACACACGGCGAACGCCTTCGCCGTGCAGAGCTTCGTCGACGAGGTCGCGCACGCCTCCGGCCAGGATCCGCTCGCGTTGCGGCTCGCGATGCTCGGTGCGGACCGCGAGTTCGATTACGCCCAGCACGGCGGCCCGAAGTTCAGCACGGGGCGCCTGCGCGCCGTGCTCGAGCGCGTCGCGCGGGAGATCGGCTGGGGCCGCGGGGTCCCGCGCGGACGCGGCATCGGGCTCGCCGCGCACTTCACGTTCGGCGGATATGCCGCGCACGCGATCGAGGTTTCGGTGGCGCCCGAGGGCGCCGTGTCATTCGAGCGCGTCGTATGCGCGGTGGACGTCGGCCGTCCGATCAACCCGCTCGGCATCGCGGCGCAGATGCAGGGCGGCACGATCGACGGGTTGTCCACCGCGATGAACCTCGAGATCTCGATCCGCGACGGGCGCGTCGAGCAGTCGAACTTCGCCGGTTATCCGCTCGCGCCGATGTCGCAGATGCCGCGCGACATCGAGGTGCACGTGATCGAGTCGACGGCGGATCCCGCGGGCTGCGGCGAGATGGGCATCCCGACCGCCGCGCCGGCGCTCGCGAACGCGATTTTCGCCGCGACGGGCGTCCGCATCCGCGAGCTGCCCATGCGCGACCAACTGGCGCGCGCGCTCAAACGGGCATAGAACCGACTGACGTAGGTTGCGTGCGGGCGGGACGCCGCTCGCTCGCGCCGGAACTTGATGCGCTCGCTCGCGGGTCCCGCCCGCACGCTTCCTGCGCTTGACTGCGCCCCGCCCGGCGATCGCTCGCGACGAAGCCGCGACGCACGGCCGCCCCGCGCGAGGTGGCGGGATGTCCCCGAGCGGAGCATAAAGTTCCGGCGAAGCGAGGGGACATCCCGCCGGATCCCGCGCGGGGCGGTCTTTTCGTTGCGGCCTCGTCGCTAGATGTTGTCGAGCAGTGACGTGCCGCCGATTGCCTGCATCTGCCGCAGGATCCAGGCCTGGCGCTGGCGGACCCAGGGTCCGGAGTTCACGACGCGATAGCGGTTGGGGCTCGGCAGCACCGCGGCGAGCAGCGCGGCCTCCTCGCGGTTGAGGCGTGCGGCGTCCTTGCCGAAGTAGGCGCGGGCCGCGGCCTCGACGCCCCAGATGCCGCGCCCGAACTGCGCACTGTTGAGGTAGACCTCGAGGATCCGCCGCTTCGGCCACAGGAACTCGATCCAGACGGTGAACCAGGCTTCGAGCCCCTTGCGGAAGAAGGTCTGGCCGGGCCACAGGAAGAGGTTCTTCGCGACCTGCTGGGTGATCGTGCTCGCGCCGCGCAGCCGCCTGCCGCGACCGGCGTCGGCCATGGCCTTCTCGATCTGCGCGAAGTCGAAGCCGTCGTGGACCAGGAACTTCTGGTCCTCCGCCGCGATGACCGCGACGCCCGCGTGGCGCGATATGCGCTCCCAGGGCACCCACTGGTGACGCTGCTGCACGGGCTCCTTCGCCGCCAGGCGCTCGTTGATCATGAACGACGTGACCGGGACTGGCAGCCAGCGGAACGCGGCGACCGCGAGGATGCTCGCGACGGCGATGGCGAGCAGGGCAGTCGCCGCCCACCGGGCCAACCGCGCCGGCAGGGAGCGCGTCATGCGGGGTGCTGCGTCAGGCTGCGCCGGCGCGCCGTGCGGACTTGATGAGCACGGATTCCGCGGGCACGTCGTCGTGGCCATGCCGGCGCCCGGTCTTCACCTTCGCGATCCTGTCGACGACTTCGATGCCATCCACGACGCGGCCGAACACGGCGTAGCCGAAGTTGCCGGTGCGGTGATTCAGGAAGTCGTTGTCGACCAGGTTCACGAAGAACTGCGAGGTCGCGCTGTGCAGGTCGTTTGTGCGCGCCATGGCGAGGGTGCCGCGCAGGTTCTTGAGGCCGTTGTTGGCCTCGTTCCGGATCGGGGCGTGGCCGGACTTGTGGCCCATGTCTTCCGTGAAGCCGCCGCCCTGGACCATGAATCCGGGGATCACGCGGTGGAAGATCGTGCCGTCGTAGAAGCCCTCGTCCACGTACCGCAGGAAATTCTGCGCCGAGACCGGGGCCGACGCCTCGTCGACCTCGACGCTGAAGTCGCCGTGGGAGGTCTCGAATCGGACCTGGGGATTGCTTGCCGGCATGGGACGGATTCTACCGGCTATCGCGGGCGCGTGCCTTCGGTCACGCGCTCGTGGCCCGCGAGGTCGCGCCGGGTTCCCGCGCCGACGAGGCCCGCGGCTTCGAGCAGCGCGCGCACGGCGGCGCCCTGCGCCGCGCCATGCTCGAGCACGAGCGCGCCGCCCGGCACGAGGTGTTCGCACGCGCCCGCGGCGATCGCCGCGAGCGCCTCGAGGCCTTCCGCGCCGGCCACCAGGGCGCCAGCCGGCTCGTGGGCGAGCGCGGCGAGGGCCGGATCGCCGGCAGCCACGTAGGGCGGGTTCGAGGCGATGACGTCGAAGCGGGAACTCGCGACCGGCCCGAACCAGGAGCCCTCGAGCAAGCGCAGGTTGGGGAGGGCGAGCCGCGCGGCATTGCGGGCCGCGACGGCAAGCGCCGCGGCACTCGAGTCCGTCGCCGTGACGTCGGCATCCGGGCGCTCACGGGCGATGGCCGCCGCAATCGCGCCGCTACCCGTTCCGAGGTCGAGGACCGACGGTCGCTCGCGGCCTTCGATGGCGGCGAGCGCACGCTCGACGACCAGCTCGGTTTCCGGGCGCGGCACGAGGACGTCAGGCGTGACCTCGAGGTCTAGCGACCAGAACTCGCGCCGTCCCGTCAGGTAGGCGACCGGTTCGCCCGCGAGCCTGCGCCGGGCAAGGGATTCGAGCGCGAGCGTCTCCTCGGGCGCGAGCGGGCGAGCAGGATCCGCCGCGAGCGCCGCCCGACGCGCGCCGAGCACGTGTGCCACGAGGACTTCCGCGTCGAGCGCGGGCGTCGGTGAAGCGGCACGGAGCCGCTCGCGGAGCGCGGCGAGAACCCCGCCGACCCGGGTCATTCGAGCGCGGCCAGCTCGTCCGCCCGGTGCTCCCGCGCAAGCGCATCGACGACCTCGCCGAGGTCGCCGTCGACGATGTCGTCCAGCCGGTACAGCGTCAGCTCGATGCGGTGGTCGGTCAGGCGGCCCTGCGGGAAGTTGTAGGTGCGGATGCGCTCGGAACGGTCCCCGGTGCCCACCTGCAGCCGCCGCTTCTCGGCCTTCTCCGCTGCCTGGCGCTCGCGTTCCGCCGACAGCAGGCGCGAGCGCAGGAGGGCCATCGCGCGCGCGCGGTTCTTGTGCTGCGACCGCTCGTCCTGGCACTCGACGACGATCCCGGTCGGCAGGTGCGTGATGCGCACCGCCGAGTCCGTCTTGTTGACGTGCTGGCCGCCCGCGCCGGAGGAGCGGTAAGTGTCGATGCGCAGGTCCGCGGGATTGATCTCGACGCTCTCGACCTCGGCGACCTCGGGCAGCACCGCGACCGTGCAGGTCGAGGTGTGGATGCGCCCCTGTGACTCCGTCGCGGGCACGCGCTGCACGCGGTGCGTGCCGGACTCGAACTTGAGCCTCGCCCATACCCCGCGCCCGGCGATGCGGCTGATGATCTCGCGGTAGCCGCCGTGCTCGCCGCGGCTCTCCGAGATCACCTCCACGCTCCAGCCCTGGCGCTCCGCGTAGCGCGCGTACATGCGGTAGAGGTCGCCGGCGAAAATGGCGGCCTCGTCGCCGCCCGCCGCCGCGCGGATCTCGAGGAAGACGTTGTGGTCATCGAGCGGGTCGGGCGGGACGAGGAGCCGCTGCAGCTCGGCCTCGTCCGCTGCGGTCGCAGACTCGAGCGCGGCAATCTCCTGCTCGGCGAGCGCGCGCAGGCCGGGGTCGGGATCCGCCGCCATCGCGCGTGCCGCGGCGAGCTCGCGCTCGCGTCCGGCGAGCCGCTCGAGCCCGCGCGCGATCGGGTCGATGCGCGCGAACTCCATCGACAGCTCGCGGAAGCGGTCGGAGCGGCCGAGTACCTCCGGGTCCGCGAGCAGGCGCTCGACTTCCGCGCGCCGGTCCGCTACGCGCTCGAGGCGGCGGCGGATAGCTTCCTTCACCGCGGCTCCCGGGCCGGGCGGAAGAGGCGGGCCGCCGCATCCGCGAGCGACGCGTCGCCCCTTTCGGCGGCCTCGCGCAGCGCCGCCGACGGCGCGTGCAGCAGGCGGTTGGTCAGCGCGGCGGC
>DATEEF010000132.1:0-2907 GCA_035281265.1 Steroidobacteraceae bacterium | reverse complement strand
GTGATGACGAGCACGCGCCGTGCCGCGCGCAGCGCGCGGGCCACGTCGTCGACGATCGCTTCCATGCTCATGCCCGTGCCGTCGTGCGGGGCTTGGGGAGTGCCTTCATAATCCGCCGCGTCCTTGGACCACCCTCACCATGCCCCGAAAGCCCGCGCACGAACAGTTCGATACGCTCCAGGCCATCCAGGACCACGCCTTCGAACTCTTCGGTCGCTTCGGGTACGAGGGCGTCTCGATCGGCGACATCGCCAAGGCGGCCAAGCTCTCGAAGGGCGCCCTCTACTGGCACTTCCGGGGCAAGGCCGAATTGTATCTGGACTGCCAGGCCCGGCTGCACGCCCTGTTCAACCAGTACATCTTCGCCCCGATGAAGGCGTCGGCGGACCCGGTCGCGGGCACGATCCTGATGTTCCGCGGCCTCGAGCAGCTGTCGCGGGATGCGCGCATGGAGAAGGGCGTCGCCGGTTACTGGCTGGTGCCCTCCTCGTCCGAGACCGAGCCGCTGTTCAAGGCGCAGCGGCAGTTCGAGCTCGACTCGCAGGCCACGATCCGCGACGTGCTCGAGCGCGGCATGGCCCAGGGCCGCTTCGACCTCGCGGGCGACCTCGAGGACATGTCGCGCGCGATCATCTCGCTGATCGAGGCGGTGGTGCTGCCGATGCGCCACATGGCCACCTCCGACGTGCACCGCATGATGGCCGTGCTCGCGCGCACGTTGTTCCGTGCCTACGCCAAGGGCGACGAGCTGCGCGAGCTGGCGCGCTCCTTCTAGCGCACCGGCATCACGGCGCGCGCAGGTACACGTCGAGCACCGCGTCCGAGTAGTCGACGCCGTCCTGGACGAACGGCCGCGCGCTGCACGGCCCGACGTCGACGAATCCGCAATGGGTCGACGGCCGCCCGCCCGGCGTGAGCCCGCCGTCGGCGACGCCGCACACGCGCCGCAGCGCCCCGAGCCGCCGGCCGCGGTCGGGGATCGCGTCTCCGCTGCAGGCGTACGCGGGCGACGTCGGCGAGAACACGTTCCCGAAGAAGGCGCCCTCGTGCAGGGCGAACGCGGCGCGCTCCGCGGCATCCGCTTCGAGGAGCCCCGCCCCGCGCAGCGAGAGCTGCACGGTCACGCCGAACCGGTTGGTGCGCGAGAGGATGCACGCTGACACGCGACGCGCCTCGACCGGCTCGAGCGCGCGCTGCGACCATGCCGGCGCGAGCCCGAGGCTGCCGGGAAACGCGAACGTACGGCCGTCGACGGTCGCGTCGACGACCGTCCCTTCCGGTAGCGCGCAGCCGACGAGGTAGGCCAGGCGCTCGCGGGCGCTCTCGGTCGCCGCGAGCGCGGGATCGGACAGCCTGACGTGCGAGACGTGCGCGGTGGGCCGCGCCGCGGGCGCGGCGGTCGAGAGCGCCAGCAGCAGCCCAAGCAGCGCGCGCGCCGGCACGCGCCCTCGCACGCGCTGCCCCGGGTGGATCACCCGCATCGCGACCCGCGCCCGGTCAGCGGGCGATGGCCTGCCGGTCGAGACCCTGGAACGGGTTGACCGCCGGCTGCGCGGTGCGCTCGAGCACCAGGGCATTGGAGGCGAGCCGGTTCGACGCGAGCCGGTTCGAGGCCAGGCGGTTGGTCGCCAGCCTCGCCTCCGCCACGCTGCCCAGCGTCACGGCCACCAGCAGGCCGGACACCGCCCCGATCGACGCCCACCGCCTTCGACCGCCTTTCACGATTGCTGCCATTCGACACCTCCGTTGCGATGCCGGGAGATCCGTCCCGGCGCGGTTTTCGGACTCCCGTGAACACCACAACCCGAACGGGGCCGAAATCCGGACAACGGACGTCAGGCGGCTACTCGCCGATGATCTTGACCAGCACCCGTTTCCGGCGCCGGCCGTCGAACTCGCCGTAGAAGATCTGCTCCCAGGGCCCGAAGTCGAGCTTCCCGGCGGTGATCGCGACCACGACCTCGCGCCCCATCACCTGCCGCTTCAGGTGGGCGTCGGCGTTGTCCTCCCCGGTGTCGTTGTGCCGCCACTGGCGGGTCGGCTCGTGCGGGGCGAGGCCCTCCAGCCAGCGCGCGAAATCCGCGTGCAGGCCGCGCTCGTCGTCGTTGACGAACACGCTCGCCGAGATGTGCATGGCGTTGACCAGGCACAGCCCTTCCCGCACCCCGCTGTCGCGCAGGGCCGCCTCCACCTCCGGGGTGATGTTCACGAAGGCCAGGCGGGACGGGGTTTCAAACCAGAGTTCCTTGCGATAGCTTTTCACGGTGCGCCGGCTCCTTGCCTTTCGCTTCCACGGCGATCGGGGCCGATCTTCGCGCACACCGAAGCGCTTTTGGGATAAGGACGGTCCATGTCGGCGAGCGGCGCGAACGGAATCGGGATGTGGCGCGCCGGGCTGCTCGCCGGCCTCGTGACGTTCGCGTCCGGAGCCCTCGCGCAATCGCCGACGGCGGCTCCGCGAGCGGCGAAGCTGGAGAGCGGCGACGGCAGCGTCGTCCTGGAGTCCGGCACGCAGTCCGCGCCGGCCAAGATCGGGAGCCTCCTGCAGGACGGCGACGGGCTGCGCGTCGGCGCCAACTCGCACGTGCGGCTGACGGTCGGCGACCAGGCCGTCATCGAAGCCGGCCCCCTCACCCTCCTGCGCATCCTGTCGCTCGGTCAGGACCGGACGGGAATCACCAACCTGCGCATCGAGCAGGGCGTCGTGCGCCTGGTCTGGGCCGATCCTGACGGCAGCGGCAAGCGCCTCGCCGCGGTGTCGTTCGGCAAGTGGGCGGCACGCGTGTCCTCGGGCGAGTTCATCTTCGAGATCGGCACGCAGCTGTCGAAGGTCTGCGGGGTGGCGGGCGAGATCGTCTTCGCAGGGACCGGCTACGACGCCCCGCCGCGGCTCTCCGGCGGCTGCAC
>DATEEF010000131.1:0-2553 GCA_035281265.1 Steroidobacteraceae bacterium | reverse complement strand
TGGCGCGTGCCGACGCCGAATGCGAACCGCGCGAGCGAGGTCGTCGCCGACGCGAACTTCGGCTTCATCGACGTGCACTGGCGGGATGCCGCCACGCAGGTCGATCTCGGAATCGTCGATGCCACGGGCCGCACGCGCATGTCCTGGTCCCTCCCGCTCGCCGACCTCGCCGTACGCGCGTGAACGGCGGCAAACCGGCGCGGCCCGTCCGCGCGGCGCTCTTCGACCTCGACGGCACGCTGGTCGACAGCGAGATCCACACCGACACCGCCATCCGCGTGATCGCGGAGCGCCATGGCGTCGCCGGCTTCGCGCTGCCGCACACCGAGACCCGCGGCCGCACCTGGGGCCATGTCGCGGGCGTGATGCGCGCCCGCGCCGGGATCGCCGCGGACCCGGACAGTCTCGCCTCCGAGATGCTGCAGTACTGGAGCGAAATCGCGGCCGACGTCACGCCCGTGCCCGGCTCACCGGCCGCCCTGCGGGAGGCAGCGAAGCACCTGAAGCTCGCGGTCGTTTCCTCCAGCCCGCGCGCGGTGATCGACAGCTTCCTCGACAAGCTCGGCGTCGCGGATTGCATCGGTACGGACGCACGCATCGGCGGCGATGCCGTCCGCGCCTCCAAACCCGATCCCGACGGATTCCTGAAGGGCGCCGCAGCGCTCGGGGTCGCGCCGGACGACTGCCTCGTCTTCGAGGACAGCCGCGCGGGCCTCGAGGCGGCGCGCGCCGCCGGCATGCGCTCGATGTTCATCATGTGCTGCGCGGCGGACGTGCCGGCCAACCAGAAGCTCGCCACCACGAGCTGCACGGACTACACCCGCCTGCCGCCGCGATTCTGGCGGGACATCGCCGAAGGCGCGCTCGACTTCCCCGGAAAGGTCTACGCATGAGCGCGGGCGACACGGAGCTCTTTCGCCGCCACCGCATCCAGCTCTTCGTCGCGACCTGGCTGTCGTACTTCGGCTTCTACGTCGTGCGCAAGGTGTACGCCGTCGTCAAGCTGCCGCTGAAGGAGCACTTCAGCCTCGACGACATCCAGGTCGCGTGGCCATGGACGATCTACCTCGTCACCTACATGCTCGGACAGTTTCTCGCCGCCTGGCTCGGCCGGCGGTTCGAGAGCCGCCGCATCCTCACCGTCGGCATGTGCGTCGCGGCCGCCGCGAACTTCGTGATCGGCCTGCTCGTCGATGCCGAGGCTACGCGAGCCTTCCTGTGGATGTGCGTAACCATGGGGATCTTCGGTTTCGCCCAAGCGACCGGCTGGCCGCACAACGTCGCGCTGTTCGCGAACTGGACGCGCAAGGCCGAGCGCGGGACGCTGTTCGCGGTCTGGGGTACCTGCTACCAGTTCGGCGCGGTCTTCGGCAAGGGACTCGCGGGCTTCCTGCTCGGCTGGCTCGGACTCGCCTGGTCGTTCTACGGCTCGAGCCTCGTCCTGCTCGCCTTCACCGTGTATTTCGTGCTGCGCGCCCGCGAGCGGCCGGAGTCGGCGGGCCTTTCGCTGCCGGACGAGTCGGAGCCCGAGACCGCCGACGCGAAGGCCGGCGTCGCGACGGCGCCGGAGTCCACCGCGCTGCCGCGCGCCTTCCTCGTCTCCGTGGTCGCGATGGGGCTCATCTACTTCGGCTTCAAGTTCCTGCGCTACGCGCTCGATTCCTGGTCGGCGCTGATCCTCGGCGAGCATTTTGGCCTGTCCACGTCGTTCGCCGCGTACTTCTCGACCGCCTTCGACTGGGTGGGCTTCCTCGGCGTGCTGGTCGCGGGTTACTGGTCCGACCGCATTCCCGGCGCCCGCCGCACGCCGGTCATCTTCTGGATGACCTGCGGCTGCCTCGCCGCCGTGACCGCGATGTGGATGGTGGGCTTAAGCTCGGCCCTGCTTTTCGTCGTGCTGCTGGGCGTCATCGGCTTCATGGCGATGGGACCCGATTCACTGCTCGCGGGCGCGAGCGCGATGGATGCCGGCACGCGCCGCCAGGCCGCGGTCGCTGCCGGCGTCATCAACGGTCTCGGGTCCATCGGGCCGATCGTCCAGGAACCCGCAATCGGCTGGCTCAAGCAGACGCAGGGCCTCGATGCCGTGTTCGGCCTGCTCGTCGTCATCGTGCTTTTGACGACGATCGCGACCGGCCTGCTCGCCCGGTCCGACCGGCGCCGGAAAACCTAGCGCGTCCCGAGCCCGAGCTCTCGCGCGAGCTGCCCGACGAGCGCACGATTGCCGAAGAGCGCGTCGAACTTCCCCTCCGCCCGCGACGGCGCGACGAGCGCGACTCCGCCGGCCGCCTCGATCAGCGCCCGCGTCGGGACGATGTCCCAGGGATTGAGCGCGGGATCCAGCATCGCACCGAGCGCGCCCTCGATCGTGAGGCCGTGCCCGAAGCAGTCGGTGTACCCGCGCACGAAGCCGTGCAAGGCGACGAGCCGGCGGTAGTCCTCGAGGCGTCCCGCCTCCTCGAACTGCGCGACGTCGCCGGTGCCGATGATCGCGTCCTCGAGCGCCACGGCGTCCGGCAGGCGGATCGGCTCGCCGTTTCGCGTCGTGCCGAG
>DATEEF010000130.1:0-8431 GCA_035281265.1 Steroidobacteraceae bacterium | reverse complement strand
CGCGCCGGCCGCGCTCGCGCGCCGCGCCGGCCGGCACCGCGCGCAACTGCTCGTCGAGTCGCCCGCGCGCGGCGCGCTGCAGTCCTTCCTCTCCGCCTGGGTCGAGGCGATCGCCGCGCTCAAGCCGCCGCGGGCGCTGCGCTGGTCGCTCGACGTCGATCCCGCCGAAGTCGATTGATGCGCGCATTGAGATAGAATTGCGCGCTTGAAATCCCTCGTCGAAAGACTGGTGAACGACGCGATCGCGGCGCTGCCCGCGGGCACGCTCGGCGATGCATCGCCGCCCGATCCCGCGATCGAGCGCACGCGCGACCCGGCGCACGGCGACTTCGCGACCGGCGTCGCGATGCGGCTCGCGAAGGCGGCGCGCACGAACCCGCGCGCGCTCGCCGCAAAGATCGTCGCGGCCCTGCCCGCGAGCGCCCACGTAGCGAAGACCGAGATCGCGGGTCCCGGGTTCATCAACTTCTTCATGACGCCGGCCGCCTGGCAGGCGGAGATGTCGCGCGTGCTGTCGGAGGGCGCGCGCTATGGCCGGGGCGACGCAGGCGCCGGCCGCCGCACGATCGTCGAATTCGTCTCGGCGAACCCGACCGGGCCGCTGCACGTCGGCCACGGGCGGCAGGCGGCGTTCGGCGCCACGGTCGCGAACCTGCTCGAGGCCGACGGCTGGCAGGTACACCGCGAGTACTACGTGAACGACGCGGGCCGCCAGATGGACATCCTCGCGGTGAGCGTGTGGCTGCGCTATCTCGAGGCCTGCGGCGAAACCCTCCCGTTCCCGGCCAATGGCTACCGCGGCGACTACGTGCTCCCGGTGGCGACCCGCCTGCGTGCGAGGCTCGGCGATGCGCTCTGCCGTCCGGCGGCGGCGGTTCTCGACGGCCTCCCGCCCGACGCGGGCGCGGGCGGCGACAAGGACCAGTTCGTGGACGCGCTCATCGCGCGCGCCCGGGAACTGCTCGGCGGGGAATTCCGCACCGTGTTCGAGGCGGGGCTCGCCGAAATGCTCGCCGACATCAAGGGCGACCTGGCCGAGTTCGGCGTCACCTTCGACCGCTGGTACTCCGAGCAGGACCTCGGCGACGGACGCGACGGCGGGCCGATCGACCGCGCCTTGCGTCGGCTGCGCGCCAACGGGCACGTGTTCGAACAGGACGGCGCGACCTGGTTCCGGGCGACGCAGTTCGGCGACGAGAAGGACCGGGTCGTGATCCGCGCCAACGGGGTGAAGACCTATTTCGCCTCCGACATCGCCTACCACCTCGACAAGCGCGAGCGGGGGTTCGAGCTGCTGGTCACCATCCTCGGGGCCGACCACCACGGGTACGTCGCCCGCGTGCGCGCGGGACTCGCCGCGATGGGCGAGCCGCCGGAGTCGCTCGAGGTGCCGATGATCCAGTTCGTCACCCTGTGGAAGGGCGGCGAGAAGGTCGCCATGGGAAAGCGCGAGGCGCAGTTCGTGACGCTGCGTGACCTGCGCGCCGCGGTCGGCAACGACGCAGCCCGCTTCATCTACGTGATGCGCTCGAACGACCAGGCGCTCGACTTCGACCTCGAGCTCGCGAAGAAGCAGACGAACGACAACCCGGTCTACTACGTCCAGTACGCGCATGCGCGCATCGCGAGCGTCCTCAAGCAGGCCTCGGAGCGCGGCCTCGCCTTCGACCGCGATGCCGGCGCTGCGGCGATCGCGACGCTCGGCGACCCCGCGGAGCTCGCCCTGATGCGCGACGTCTCGCGCTGGCCCGAGGTCGTCGCCCTGGGCGCGGCGCAGCGCGCGCCGCACCTCGTGGTCAACTACCTGCGCGAGCTCGCGCAGTCCTTCCACGCCTGCTACGCGGCGCTGCCGTTCCTCGTGGACGACGCGGGGACCCGGAACGCCCGCCTCGCCCTGATCGCGGCGGCGCAGCAGGTGCTGAAGAACGCGCTCGCGCTGCTCGGCGTCTCGGCGCCCGAGACCATGTAATGGTGGCTCGCGACTACAAGCGCAGCCGCGGACGCCGCGAGGGCTTCTCGGGCTGGACGGGACTCTTCATCGGCCTCGTGGCCGGGCTCGGCGTCGGCATCGCGCTCTACCTCTTCGACCCGCGGGCTCCCGACGCGCCGGTGCCTGCGCCCGGGCAGGAAGCGCCGCCGGAGCCCGCCTCCGCCACCGAGTCGGCGGGCGACGAGCGCACCGACCGCTACGACTTCTACGAGA
This sequence comes from Steroidobacteraceae bacterium, assembly GCA_035281265.1. Lineage (GTDB taxonomy): Bacteria > Pseudomonadota > Gammaproteobacteria > Steroidobacterales > Steroidobacteraceae > SCUD01. The sequence continues at coordinate 6,228 of DATEEF010000130.1, read as the reverse complement.
TGCTGCCCAACTTCGAGGTGGTCGTCCCGGAGAAGGAAGTCGTGCTGCCGCCGGACGCGCAGGAGCCCGCGGAAAAGAAGGGGGCCTACGTGCTCCAGGCCGGCTCGTACCGCAAGATCGAGGACGCCGACCGTGTGCGCGCGCAGCTCGCGCTGCAGGGCATCGAGTCGAACGTGCAGCGGGTCGCGATCGACGCCGACACCTGGCATCGTGTCCGCATCGGTCCGATCACCGATCCCGCCGAGCTCGAGCGCGTGCGCACGCGCCTCAAGGAAGCCGAGGTCGACTTCCTCGTCGTCCGCGTCGGCGACTGACTGAAGGTGCCGGGTCGAACTTAGCGAACATATGCGCACATATGTTCGATAAGTTCGACCCGGCACCAATCACGGCACCAATCAGTGCTTGATGCCGAGGCCGTTCTCGACGGACTTCACGCCCGTCACGGCCTGCGCAACCCTGGTCGCCGCGTCCTTCTGCGCCTGCGTCGAGACGAAGCCGGACAGCTGAACCACGCCGCCGCGCGTCTCGACCTTGATGTCTCCGCCCTTGGTTTCATCGCTGTCGATGAGCGCCGTCTTGACCTTGGCCGTGATCGTCGAGTCGTCGATCGCGCCGCCGGCCGTTTGCGCAGCCTGCTTGATCTTGAGGTTGTTCTCGACACCCTTGACGCCGCTGACGCCCTTGGCGACCGCCTCCGCCTGCGCCTTCTCCTTGTCGGTGTCGACGAATCCGTTCAGCTGGACGACGCCCTTGTAGACCTCGACGTTGATCTCGTCGGCGTCGGCGGTCTCGTCCTTGATCAGGGCGGTCTTGACCTTGCTGACCATCAGCTTGTCGTCGGTGTACTCGCCCACCGAGCGCTTCGAGTCGTCGGCCAGTGCCGCCGTCGCCCCCATGAGCCCCATCACGGCTACCGCCGCGGCGATCGTGTTCCTAGCGTTCATACCCCTCTCCTGTGAATGGTCACCGCTCAGTCCTCGGTGATCTGCCTGAAGTCTACGCCGAGCGAACGCAGCTTGCGGTACAGGTGCGTCCGCTCCATGCCGACCCGTTTCGCGAGCAGGCCGACCTTGCCGTTGCAGAGCATGAGTTGCTGCAGCAGGTAGGCCCGCTCGAACTGCTCGCGCGCCTCGCGCAGCGGCAGGGCCAGCAGGTCCTGCTTGACCAGCGGCTCGTCGGGCGCCTGCTGGGCGACGAGGTGCTGCTCGATCTCCTCGAGGCCGATTTCCTCGGGGCCGCCGATGATCAGCATGCGCTGCACGAGGTTGCGCAATTCCTTCACGTTCCCGGGCCAAGGGTAGTTGCGCAGGCGATTCTGGGCCGCGACCGAAAAGCGCCGGAACGGCATCCCGTCCTCGTCCACCAGGCGGTCGACGTAGTGGCGCAGCAGGTCCGGGACGTCCTCGGCGTACTCGCGCAGCGGCGGGATCCGTATGGAGATGACCTCGAGGTGGGCCAGCAGGTCGCGCCGGATGCCGCCCGCGGCCCCGTCGTGCCCGGGCACCGCGGCCGTCACGAAGCGCGCCTCGAACGGGATCACGGGTCCCGCGCCGGCGCGCTGCCAGCCGCGCTGCTCGAAATCCGCCAGCAGCAGGCGCTGCGCATTCGGCGTCAGGTCCTCGACGCCGCCGAAGAACAACGTGCCGCCGCGCGCCTGCTCGTAGGCGCCGGGCTCCGCGCTGCCGCCGGCCGGCCCGCCGCGCAGGCGCGCGACGGCGTTCGCATCGTCGAGGCTCGCGCAGGTGACAGAGACGAATGGCCCGGCGGCACGCGGCCCGAGCGAATGCATGTATCGGGCGAAGGCCTCGCGGCCGGTGCCCGGCTCGCCGACCAGCATGACGGATGCGTCGTGGCCGGCGACCTGCTGGACCTGCTCGCGCAGCTTCTGCATCACGCGGCTCTTCCCGACCGGGGCGACCAGCGACGGGACCAGCGTCCGCTGCGCCTGCCGCCGCCGCTTGCCCGCCTCGAGGGCGCGCTCCGCGGTGCGCAGCAGCTTGGCGATCGACAGCGGCTTCTCAACGAAGTCGAAGGCGCCGAGGCGGGTCGCCTCGACCGCCGTCTCGACGGTGCCGTGGCCGGAGAGCATGACGACGGGGCAGCGCAGCGTGTTCTTCTCGTTCCATTCGCGCAGCAGCGTGATGCCGTCCATGTCCGGCATCCAGATGTCGAGCAGCACCAGGTCGGGCTCCTGGCGCGCGGCCGCGCGGCGCGCGGAAGCGGCGTCTGCCGCGACCTCGATGTCGTAACCCTCCTCCGCCAGGATCTCGGAGAGCAGGCCGCGGATGTCGGCCTCGTCGTCGACGACCAGGATTCTCGGCGAACTCATGCTTTCTCTCTCCTCGCCTCGGCTCGCCGCGCGTCCCGCGCGGTGGCCGGCAACGTGATGCGCACCCGCGCGCCGCCCTGCGGCGCGTTGTCGACCTCGACCTGCCCGCCGTGCTCCTCGACGATACGGCGCACGATCGCGAGCCCGAGCCCGGTCCCCTTCGGCTTCGAGGTCACGTAAGGGTCGAAGGCCTGCTCGAGCAGGCGTCCCTGGAAGCCCGGTCCGTTGTCGACGACCGACAGGGCGACGTGGTCACCCGTGCGCTTCGTCTCGATCATGATGACAGGATTCGGCTGGCCGTCGAGCGCCTCGAGCGAGTTCGTCAGCAGGTTGTTCAGGAGCTGGCGGATGCGGCCCGGGTCGGCCTCCAGCAGGGCGGCTTTCGGGTCGAGCGACAGGCCGAAGGCCACGCGCGGGTCCTGGGCGTGGTACAGGTCGGAGACCTGGCGCACCAGGGCGCCGAGGTCGAACTCGCTGACATGCATCTCGGGCGCCTTCGCGTACTCCGAGAACGCGGCCACCATCTGCTTCATCGCCTCCACCTGCTGCACGATGGTCTGCGTGGATCGGTCCAGCAGCTCCGCCTCCGAGGCTGCGAGCCCGCGCATGAGCTTGCGGCGCATGCGCTCGGCGGAGAGCTGGATCGGCGTGAGGGGGTTCCTGATCTCGTGCGCGAGCCGGCGCGCGACCTCGCCCCAGGCCGCCTGCCGCTGCGCCTGCAGCAGCTGGGTCACCTCGTCGAATACCAGCACGAGGCCCTGCGCGCCCTCGTCACCGGGCAGCGCGGTGCAGGCGACCACCAGCTCGCGCCGGGTGGTGTCCGTGCGCAGCGTGACCTGCTCGCGCCACTCGGTCTCTCCCGCCTCGACGTGGCGCTGCAGCACCTCGTGCAGGTCGGCGAGGAGCGGCTGCCCCGCCGCGATCTCGGCGAGCGGGCGGCCCGCCGCGCCCTCGAAATCGACGCCGAGGATGCTGCCCGCCGCCTGGTTCGCGACGCGCACGCGCAGGTCCGGCTCCAGCGAGATGACCCCGCTCGTCAGGCGCGCGAGGATCACCGCGAGCGCCGCGCGCTCCGCCTCGACGGCCGCGCGGCTGCGCTCCGTCTCCTCGCGTGCGCGGGCGAGCTTCTTGGTCATGTCGTTGAACGAAGTGACCAGGAACCCGACCTCGTCGTGCGAGGCGCGCAGCAGGCGCGTGTCGAAGTCGCCCTTGGCGACGGCCCGCGTGCCCGCGATCAGGTCCTGCACCGGGCGCACCAGCCGCTCGGAGAAGTACAGCGCGCCGTACACGGCGGCGAGCAGCGCCATCAGCAGCACGAGCGAGAGCGTCAGCACGAACGTCGCCTTCAGCGGCTCGCGCAGGTACGAGAGCTGGCCGTACTGCTGGTAGGCGCTCTGCACCGTGGCCGCGAGGTCGGACAGCCGCTGCGGAACCGGGTAGGTCGCGATCAGCAGGCGCGCGCCCTCCGCGGGCCCCGCGCGGATCGGGGTCGCCGCGCGCACCTGGTAGCCGCCGCCCGGGGCCGGCTGCAGGCTCACGTGCGGCTGGCCGCGCCGCAGCTGCATCAGGAGGTCCTCCGGCGGCACCGCGGGCAACTGGTGGAGGAGGCCCGCCCGGCTGTACGCGAGCGGCTGCCCGCCCGCGCTCGTCACCACGAACTCCTCCGCGCCCCCGGCGCGCAGCTCGTCGTCCAGCGCGAAGTACAGCGACGCGCCGGACAGGCCCTCGAGCCTGCCGGCGATCCGCACGGTGCGCTCCAGGTATTCGCGCATACGCAGGTCGAGCGCCGCGCGCGACAGGCCGAGCGCGTCGGTCAGTCCCTGGCGCACCTCGGCATGGAACCAGCTGTCGATGCCGCGCGTGAGGAACACGACCGAGAACGTGAACACGAGCAGGAGCGGCGCGATCGCGAGGCCGCCGAACATCAGGAGAGTACGGCCGCGCAGGCGCGATCCCGGCACGTGGCGGCGCCAGTCGCGCACGAAATCCGCGAGCCGCCCGCCGATCAGGACGAGCAGCGCGATCACGCCGGTGATGTTGACGAGCAGGATCCCGAGGTAGAGCTCGCCGAAGCGCTGCGGCCCCTCCGCCGTCATCGCGAGCATGACCAGCGCCGCGACCCAGACGACGAATCCCGCGCCGATTATGAATGGCAGCCAGCGGCGGATCACGGCCGCACCTCCCAGGCATACCACTCGGTGCTGCGTGACCAGCCCTTCCAGAACAGCAGCATGCGCACCGCAGCCGGCAGGTCGCCGACCTCGACGGTCGCGCGAACGCGCATGTCGAAGCGCCGTCCCCCGGGAAGGCTGGACGTGTCCGCGATGACGATGCCGCCGAGGCGCGAAAGCGCCGCGATCGCCTCCTCCTGCGTCGCGTGGCTCACGTGCGCGCCGCTCGCGATGTCCGTCACGACGAAGCGCTGGGCGATCGCGTCGTAGGCGACCTGCCAGGCGCGCGTCATCGAGACGACTTCCTCGTCGGGCAGGAACCGCCGCTCGACGTTCGCCTCGATCTCGAGCTCGAGCACGAGCGGGACGCCTTCCTGGAACGCCTGGCGGGCGACGTCCGCGAGGCCGAGGTCGAGGCTGACGTCGAGCTGCCAGGCGTCGTTCACGAGCTCGACGTAGGCGTTCCTGACCTCGAAGCGGGTGGCTTCCTGCGCCAGGGCGGCGTGCGCAGTCGCGGCGCCGATGAGCGCGGCGAGTGCAAGCAGCCAGCGACGTCCCCGCATCGATCGCCTCAGGCCCGCTTCTCGAGGCAGGCGTAGTAGAAGCCGTCGGCGTCGGCCGCGCCGCTCGCGAGCGCGCAGCCGGGCCCTGCAACCTGCCACGGCAGTGCGCCGGGCAGGGAAAGCCTAGCAGATTCGGTCACGTCGACCGCCCGCTGCGCCGCTGCCAGGAAAGCGCCGACAACGCCCGCGTTCTCGGCCGAGAACACCGAGCAGCTCGCGTAGACGAGCCGGCCGCCCGGCGCCAGCAGGTTCCAGCATGCAGCGAGCAGCGCCGACTGCTGCACGGCGAAGCGCGCGACGTCCGCCGGCCTGCGCAGCAGCTTGATGTCCGGATGCCGGCGGATCACGCCGCTCCCGGAGCAGGGCACGTCGAGCAGGATGCGCTGGAACGGCCGCCCGTCCCACCAGGCCCCGGGATCGGCGGCGTCCGCAACGGCGACCCGCGCCGGCAGCCCGAGCCGCGCGAGGTTCGACTCGATGCGCGTGGCGCGCGCCGCATCGATGTCGAGCGCGACGAGCTCCGCGAGGCCGGGCTCGAGCTCGGCGATGTGGCAGGCCTTGCCCCCCGGCGCGGCGCAGGCGTCGAGCACCCGCATGCCCGGCCCCGCGCCGAGGAAGCGCGGCGCGAGCTGGGCGGCGGCGTCCTGCACAGAAGCATCGCCGTCCGCAAAGCCGGGCAACGCGTGAACGTCTACCGGCTCGCCCAGGCGCAGCGCCTCCGGCGCGAAATCGCAGGGCTCCGCGGCGATGCCCGCGTCCGCAAGCCGTGCGCGGTAGTCGTCGCGCGTGCCGCGGCGCGCGTTGACCCGCAGCCACATCGGCGGCTCGCCGTTGCCGGCCGCGGCGATCGACTCCCAGCGCTCCGGCCAGTCGCGCGCGAACTCTTCCAGCATCCACGCCGGGTGCGCGTACTTGGCGGCGGGGCTGCCGTGCGCGACGGCGAGGATTTCCGCACGCTCGCGCTGGAAGCGGCGCAGCACGGCATTCACGAGACCGGCGGCGCGGGGCTGGCCCAGGGCGCGGGCTGCCTCGACGGTCTCGGACACCGCGGCATGCTCCGGCGTCGCGCCGTGCAGCAGCTGGTACAGGCCGACGAGCAGGAGCGAGCGCAGCTCCGCGTCCTGCTTCGCGCCCGGCCGGTCGAGCAGCCGCACCAGGCAGGCCT
>DATEEF010000129.1:0-27950 GCA_035281265.1 Steroidobacteraceae bacterium | reverse complement strand
GCGGACATACGCTGCCAGGCGACGCCGGCTGCGGACGGCAGCTACCGCCTGGCCGGGACCAAGATGTGGATATCCGGCGGCGACCACGACCTCACCGAGACGATCGTCCACCTCGTCCTCGCCAAGCTCCCGGATGCGCCGCAGGGCGTGAAGGGGATATCGCTGTTCGTCGTGCCCCGGGACCGCGTGCGCGACGACGGCAGCGTCGGCGAGCCGAACGACGTGCGGCTCGCGGGCCTCAACCACAAGATGGGCTGGCGCGGCACGACGAATGCCGTGCTCGCCTTCGGCGAGCAGGGCGAGTGCCGCGCCGAGCTCGTCGGCGAGCGCCATCGCGGCCTCGAGTACATGTTCCAGATGATGAATGCGGCGCGCATCGGCGTCGGCACCAATGCGGTCGCGCTCGGCTACGCCGCCTACCTCGACGCGCTGGCCTACGCCCGCCAGCGGCCGCAGGGCCGACCTGTGTCCGCCAGGGACCCGGCCTCGCCGCCGGTCCCGATCCTGCGCCACGCGGACGTGCGCCGCATGCTGCTCGCGCAGAAGTGCTGGGTCGAAGGCGGGTTGTCGCTGGTGCTGTATTGCGCGCGGCTCGCGGACGAGGAGCGGACGGCCGCGGGCGGCGAGGAACGCGCGCGGGCCCGCGCGCTGCTCGAGCTCCTCACGCCGATCGCCAAGTCCTGGCCGTCCGAGTACTGCCTCGAAGCCAACAAGCTCGCCATCCAGGTGCATGGTGGTTACGGCTACACGCGCGATTTCCCCGTCGAGCGGCTGTATCGCGACAACCGGCTGAACCACATACACGAAGGCACGCAGGGCATCCACGGCCTCGACCTGCTGGGGCGCAAGGTGCCGATGCACGGCGGCGCGGCCCTCAAGGCGCTTTTCGAGGCGTTCGAGCCGTCCCTCGCAGCGGCGCGCCGCTCGGCCGCGCTTGCACCGCATGCCGGGTCGCTGGCGACGGCGGCGCGGCAGGTCATCGCGACGACGGACCGGCTCCTGGGTGCCCTGGGCTCGAATCCCGAGCTCGCGCTCGCGAACGCCACGCTCTACCTGGATGCGCTCGGCCACGTCGTCGTCGCCTGGCGCTGGCTCGAGCAGGCGCTCGCTGCGGAATCCGGGCTGCCGGGCGCCGGCAAGGCCGGCGAGGATTTCTACCGCGGCAAGCTCATGGCCTGCCGCTACTTCTTCCGCTACGAGCTCCCGCGCTCGGGGCCGGCACTCGAACTGCTCGCCGCGCTGGACGACACGACGCTCGCGATGCCCGACGCCGCGTTCTAGGGCGTGACGGGCCGGTATTCGAGGCCGAGGTCACGCGCGACCGCCTCGTGCGTGATGGCGCCCTCGTGCACATTGAGTCCCGCCGCGAAGCCGGGGTCGCGCGCGAGCGCCTTCCTCCAGCCGTGGTCCGCGAGCGCGCGCACGTAGGGAAGCGTCGCGTTCGTCAGCCCGAAGGTGGAGGTGCGCGGCACCGCGCCCGGCATGTTGGTGACGCAGTAGTGCACGACGCCGTCCACCACATAGGTGGGATCCGCATGCGTCGTCGGCCGGCTGGTCTCGAAGCAGCCGCCCTGGTCGATCGAGATGTCGACCAGCACCGCGCCCTTTTCCATCTGGCCCAGCATGCCTCGAGTGACGAGCTTGGGCGCGGCGGCGCCGGTCACGAGCACGGCGCCGATCACGAGCTCGGCCTGGATCACCAGCCGCTCGACCGCCTCGGTCGTCGAATACGCCGTCTCGATCTGGCTGCCGAACTGCGCATCCAGCTCTCGCAGGCGCTTCAGGGAACGGTCGACGACCGTCACCTGGGCACCGAGACCGACCGCCATCTGCGTCGCGTTGGTGCCGGCCACGCCCCCGCCCAGGATCACCACCCGCGCGGGCGCGACGCCCGGCACGCCGCCGAGCAGGACTCCGAATCCGCCGTTCGCCTTCTGCAGCGCCGTCGCGCCAACCTGGATGGACATGCGCCCGGCCACCTCGCTCATGGGCGTCAGGAGCGGCAGCGAGCGGTCCGGCGCCGCGACCGTCTCGTAGGCAATCGCGGTCACGCCCGATTTCGCGAGCGCCTTGGCCTGTTCCGCATCGGCAGCGAGATGCAGGTACGTGAAGAGGACCTGCCCGCGCCGCAGCTGCGCACATTCCGGCAGCTGGGGATCCTTCACCTTCACGATCATCTCGGCCCGGGCGAACACCGATTTCGCGTCCGGCAGCACCGTCGCGCCCGCTGCACGGTAGGCGTCGTCGCCGATGCCGATGCCGGCACCCGCATTCGTCTCGACCATCACCTCGTGGCCCGCGGCCACGAGCTCGCGCACGCCGGCGGGCACGAGCCCGACGCGGTACTCGTGCACCTTGATCTCTTTCGGACAACCGACTTTCACCTGTCCCCCTATTGCCACCCGCGTGGCGCATGCCCCGCCGCGGCCGTGGCGGCAGTCGCGCAATTATCCGCTTAAACTACCCTCGATGGCCACGGCACAGGAACCGGCCCGCCTCGCGACCCATGCGTCGCAGCTCGCGCAGGCGCTGGACGTGCAGCGCCGTGCATTCGCCGTGGACCCGAACCCGTCCGCGTCCGACCGCCGCGAGCGCCTGGCACGACTCGCCCGCATGCTGCGGAAGAACGCGGACGGGATCCGCGACGCGATCTCGGCCGACTTCGGCATGCGTTCCGCGGAAGAAACCGAGCTGCTCGAGCAGTTCACGAGTCTCGAGGGGATCGCGCATGCGCGGACGCATGTGCGCGCCTGGATGCGCCCCGAGCGCCGCGCGGTCGCGTGGTGGAGCCTGCCGGGCAGCGCAAGGCTCATGCGCCAGCCGCTCGGAATCGTCGGCATCATCGTCCCCTGGAACTACCCGCTGTACCTCGCCGTGTCGCCGCTGACGGCGGCGCTCGCCGCGGGCAACCGCGCGATGCTCAAGATGTCGGAGCACACGCCGCGCTTCGGCGCGCTCTTCGAGTCGCTGGTCGCGCGCAGCTTCCGCGACGACGAGGTCGCGGTGTTCAACGGGGACGCTGCCGTGGCCAGGGCCTTCGCCGCGCTGCCCTTCGACCACCTGCTGTTCACCGGCTCGACGGCGGTCGGCCGCGAGGTGATGAAGGCCGCGAGCGCCAACCTCACGCCGGTGACCCTCGAGCTCGGCGGCAAGTCGCCGGCGATCGTGACGGCGGGCTTCGACATCGAGGAGTCCGCACGCCGGATCATGCATGCAAAGCTGATCAACGCGGGGCAGACCTGCGTGGCGCCGGACTATGCCCTCGTCCCGCGCGGCCTCGTGAACCGCTTCGTCCACGCCTGCCGGTCCGCGACCCAGGCCTATTACCCGGTGCTCGGCACCAACCCGCAGTACACCTCCATCGCGAGCGAACGTCAGCTGCGCCGTCTGCTCGCCTTCGTGGAGGACGCGCGCGAGCGCGGCGCCTCGATCCACAACCTGCACGACGAGCCGACCGATCCCGAGCGCCATCGCATGGCGCCGGTCGCGCTCACCGACGTCGGCGAGGACATGCGCGTCATGCACGAGGAGATCTTCGGGCCGGTGCTGCCGGTCGTCGGCTACGAAGGCATCGACGAGGCGATCGCCTATGTGAACGCGCGGCCGCGCCCCCTTGCGCTCTACTACTTCGGCGCCCGCGATCCTGACCTCGACGCGGTCCTGCGCCGCACGGTGTCGGGCGGCGTCACGGTGAACAACGCCGGCTTCCACGTGCTGCAGGAGGACCTGCCGTTCGGCGGCGTCGGCCCGAGCGGCATGGGCGAATACCACGGCCGCGCCGGATTCGACCGGTTTTCGAAGCTGAAGGCCGTCTTCATCGACAAGCGGCTCAGCCCGTCTTCGCTGCTGCGGCCGCCCTATGGCGGCAGGTTCCGCGCGCTCCTGCGCCTGCTGAAGCGGTGACGCAACCGCTCAGGCGAGCAGCGAACGCGCGTGATGGCGCAGGTGATCCTCGACGAAGGTCGAGATGAAATAGTAACCGTGGTCGTAGCCCGGCTGGCGCCGGAGCATCAGCGGGTAGCCGGCATCCCTGCAGGCCTGCTCGAGGCGGTCCGGCATCAGCTGCTGGTCGAGAAACGGGTCGGCGAGTCCCTGGTCCACCAGCAGCGGCGGCCGGCCCGAGACCGAGGGCAGCGCGCGGATCAGCTCGCAGGCGTCGTGGGCTTTCCAGGCGTCGCGGTCCGTGCCGAGGTATCCCGTAAATGCCTTCTGGCCCCAGGGGCAATGCATCGGCGCGGCGATCGGCGCGAAGGCCGAAATGGAACGATAGCGCTCCGGATGCTTGAGGCCGAGGGTGAGCGCGCCGTGCCCGCCCATGGAATGGCCGAAGATGCCCTGCCGCTTCGGGTCGACGGGGAAATTCCGCTCGACGATCTCCGCAAGCTCGCGCGTGACGTAGGAATACATCCGGTAGTGCCGTGACCAGGGCTCCTGCGTCGCGTCGAGGTAGAAGCCCGCCGCGACGCCGAAGTCCCAGGCATCGCTGTCGCCCGGCAGCGGGACGCCGCGCGGGCTCGTGTCCGGCGCCACGAGCGCGAGGCCAAGCTCCGCGGCCACGCGTTGCGCGCCCGCCTTGATCGTGAACGTCTCTTCGCTGCAGGTGAGGCCGGCGAGGTACCACAGGACCGGCACGCGCCGGCGCTCGGCCTGCGGCGGCAGGAAGACCGCGAAACGCATCGTGCAGGCGGTCGCGGCCGCGGCGTGGCGGTGAAAGCTCACCGCCCCGCCGAATGCGGCATGGCGTGACAGGAGCTCCGGCGCCGCGGTCATCGTCAGAACCATTCCCGCCTGTACGGCGCCGGCCCTCGGCGGCTCAAGCCTTCAGCAGGCCCTTGGCCTTGGCCGTGTGCGTCGCGATCGCGTCCATCAACGCCGGGCTGAGGCAATCATAGGGTTCGAGGCCGAGTTCCTTGAGGCGGGCGCGCACGCCGGCCATTTCTTCGGGCTTCGCCGCGCCGGTCTCGATGATCGAAGAGACGAATGCCGCAAATTCCGGCGCCGCCCACCCCTTGTCCCGGGACAGCTCCGTGTGCACGAAGTCGAATCCGTAGAACGGGTGGTTCTTGTTCTCGATGCGGCCGAACATGTGCACGCCGCAGGCGGTGCAGGCATGGCGCTGGATGGCGGCCTGCGCATCGACGACCTTCAGCTTCTCGCCGTTGGCGGTGACGGAAAGCTTGTCGCGACCGACGACTGCCACGACCGCGAATGCCGCGCCCGTGGGCTTCCAGCACTTGCTGCAGCCGCAGGCATGATTGAAGGCGACGTCGCTCGCCAGCGTCACTTCGACCGGGGCGCTCGAGCACTTGCAATGGAGCTTGCCGCCGCTGAAGCCCTTGGTGCCCGGCTTGACGCCATTGTCGACGGACGGATGAATCTTCACAGCCATGGGTATCCCCCTCTTCCGGTTTCAGAACGTCACTACGCTGCGGATCGACGTGCCCTCGTGCATCAGGTCGAAGGCGTCGTTGATCTTCGCAAGCGGCATGACATGGGTGATCAGGTCGTCGATGTTGATCCTGCCTTCCATGTACCAGTCCACGATCTTCGGCACGTCGGTGCGCCCGCGCGCGCCGCCGAAGGCCGTGCCTTTCCATACGCGGCCCGTCACGAGCTGGAACGGCCGGGTCTTGATCTCCTGGCCGGCGCCGGCGACGCCGATGATCACCGAGACGCCCCAGCCGCGATGGCAGCACTCGAGCGCCTGGCGCATCAGGTCGACGCTCCCGACGCACTCGAAGCTGTAGTCGGCGCCGCCGTCCGTCAGCGCGACGAGGTGCGCGACAAGGTCTCCCCCGACCTCCTTCGGGTTCACGAAGTGCGTCATGCCGAATTTCTCGCCGAGCGCCTTGCGCTTCGGGTTGATGTCGACGCCGACGATCCTGTTCGCGCCGGCCATGCGCGCGCCCTGGATCACGTTGAGGCCGATGCCGCCGAGCCCGAACACGACGACGTTGGCGCCGGGCTCCACCTTCGCCGTGTTGATCACGGCGCCGATGCCGGTCGTGACGCCGCAGCCGATGTAGCACACCTTCTCGAAGGGCGCGTCCCCCCGGATCTTCGCGAGCGCGATCTCTGGCAGCACGGTGTAATTCGAGAACGTGGAGCAGCCCATGTAGTGGTGGACCGGCTTGCCGCCGATCGAGAAGCGGCTCGTGCCGTCCGGCATCACGCCCTTGCCCTGGGTGGCGCGGATCGCTGTGCACAGGTTCGTCTTGCGCGAGGTGCAGGACTTGCACTCGCGGCATTCCGGCGTGTACAGCGGGATCACGTGGTCGCCCTTCTTCAGGGACCTGACGCCCGGGCCCACATCGACGACGACTCCGGCGCCCTCGTGGCCGAAGATCACCGGGAACAGCCCCTCGGGGTCGGCACCCGAGCGCGTGAACTCGTCGGTATGGCAGACGCCCGTCGCGCGGATCTCGACCAGCACCTCGCCGGCCTTCGGGCCGTCCAGGTCCACCTCGACGACCTCGAGCGGCTTGCCGGCCGCATAGGCGATCGCTGCTCGCGTTTTCATCGTTCTCGACGCCCCCTCTAGAACATGTGCAGGCCGCCGTTCAGCGAGAAGTCCGCGCCCGTCGCGAAGGCCGCGTCGTCCGATGCGAGCCAGGCGACCATGGACGCGATCTCCTCCGGCGTGCCGAGCCTGCCGACCGGGATCGTGGCGACGATGGCGGCCAGCACCTCTGGCTTGATCGCGCGCACCATGTCCGTGCCGATGTAGCCCGGCGAGATCGTGTTGACCGTGACGCCCTTGGACGCGACTTCCTGCGCGAGGGCCATCGTGAAGCCGTGGATGCCCGCCTTGGCGGTGGAGTAGTTCGTCTGCCCGAACTGGCCCTTCTGGCCGTTCACCGAGGAGATGTTGATGATGCGGCCCCAGCCGCGGTCGAGCATCCCGTCGATGACCTGCTTGGTGACGTGGAAGAGGCTGTTGAGGTTCGTGTCGATGACCTTGTGCCAGCGCTCGAAGGTCATCTTGCGGAAGGTGCCGTCCTGGGTGACGCCCGCATTGTTCACGAGCACTTCCACCGGCCCGAGTTCATTGCGGACTTTCTCGAATGCGGCACGGGTCGATTCCCAGTCCGCCACGTTGCCTTCGGACGCGTGCACCTCGAAGCCCTGCGCCTTCATGTCCGCGACCCAGCGGTCCTTGCGCTGCGAGCCGGGCCCGCAGCCCGCGACCACCCGGTAGCCGTCCCGGCACAGGCGCTTGCAGATCGAGGTGCCGATGCCGCCCATCCCGCCCGTCACGTAAGCGAGTCTTCCCGCCATGGTCACCTCCAGAGAGGGCGCAGTGTACAAGGTCTATGTTGCCGCTGCCGACACCGGGTAACGCAGGCGTTGAATGCAAAGCCCGCCTGACCTGGCGCGATGACATCGCCGGCCTCCCGCGCGCCGCGTTCTCCGCGCAGCGCAACTTGGCGCAGCCGTTTCCGTTTTCCACCTTGCGCCTCGGAGCGAACGGCCAGCTTTCCGGCGAGTTCATCGAGCGCGAAATGGCCGAGGGGCCGCTGCGACAGTGGCGGCCGATCTCAGGCCGCCTTGCGACGGCTACGACCCCCGCGGCTCTTCAGGCTCTTCTGCAGGACGGCCATCAGGTCGATGACCTCGGCGCTCGGCCTCGTCTCTTCCTCTTCCTCCGCGGCAGCCGTCAGCTCGTGCGTCTGGCCCTTGCGGATCTTCTCGTTGATCCTCCGCATCAGGTCCCGGCGGTAGCTGTCCTTGAACTCGCCGGGATCCCAGTCGCCGCTCATCTCTTCCACCAGCCGGCGCGCCATCGCTACCTCCTTCTCCGTCAGGTTGGCCTCGCGCAGGCTCGCCGGCGGCAACTCCAGATCGGCCGCCTCGACCATCTCTTCGGCAAATCGCAGCGTGTTGAGCATGAGGGCACGCTCGCGCGCGATGATCGCGCAGAAGTGTTGACGACCGCGGATGACGAAGCTGCCGATGGCGACCCGCGAGCCGCCCCGCATGGCCTCGCGCAGGAGGACATATGTCTTCTCTCCGCCCTCGGCCGGCTCGAGGTAGTACGGCATCTCGAAGTATTCGGCCGGAATGTCGGCCCGTTCGACGAAGGTGACGATGTCGATGGTCTGGGACGCTTCGACGTTCGCCTGCCTGAAATCCTCGTCGGTGAGCGCGACGTACTGCCCCTTGCGGTATTCATAGCCCTTCACGATCTTGTTCCATTCGACGACCTTGCCGGTGCGCTTGTTGTAGCGCTGGTAGCCGACCGGCGCGAAATCCCGGCTGTCGAGCAGGTCCAAGTCGAGCGCGCTGTCACGGGTGGCCGTGTGCAGGTGCACCGGTATGTACACCAGTCCGAAGGAAATCGCGCCCTTCCACGTGGCTCGCGGGTGTCCGGCTCCGGAAGCCTTGCTCCGCGTCTGTCTTCCCTTGCCGCTGGTCCTGGACTTCCGTGCGCGCTTTGACTTTGCCATCACATCCTCCTTAGGAACTCCCGCGGCAGCGGCCGGGCTGCCCGCTCGTAGCCTGCCCAGGGTCGCGCCTTCGCCAGCAGACTGGTCGCCGTCCGTACCGTGTACCTGGCCGGGTCGAGTCCCCGCTTGACCTGGCTCCAACCGAGCGGCATCGACACGGTCGCTCCCTCGCGGGCGCGCGGTGAAAGCGGCGCGACTGCGGTCGCTTTTTCCCCGTTGCGCAGGTAGTCGAGGAAAATGCGCCCGACGCGCGCCTTCTTGGACATGTTGACGACGTACCTGTCCGGGCTGTCGGCCTCCATTTGCAGGCATACGGCCCGGGCGAAGTCCTTGCCCGTCTTCCAGTCGAGCCGGCCCCGGCGCGGCTTCGCGAGGGGCGTGACGACATGCAATCCCTTGCCACCCGTCGTCTTGCAGAACGCGACCAGGCCGAGATCCTCCAGGCGTTCCCGAGCTTCGCGCGCCGCTTCGATGACGCGCTCGAAGGGCACGCCCGGCGCAGGGTCCAGGTCAAACACGAGCCGGCCCGGCACCGCGGGCTCGCCGGGTTGGCAGTTCCACGGATGTAGTTCGATGCCGCCCGACTGGCCGATGGCGACGAGGCCTTCGACACTGTCGATGCGCAGGTAAGGCTTGGACTCGCCGCGGATCTTCACGAGCCCGATCAGGTTCGACGTTCCCGCCATCGCGTGTCGCTGGAAGAACCGCTGCCCGCCGATCCCATCCGGTGCGCGCACGACCGAACAGGGCCTGCCCGCGACATGCGCGATCATCCAGGGCCCCGCGGCCTCGAAATAGCGCGCGAGATGCAGCTTGGTGACCGGGCTGCGGTCATTCGCATGCGGCCAGAGCGCCTTGTCGGGATTCGAGATGGCGACGCCCAGCACTTCGTTGCTGCCTTCGACGCGGGATTTTCGCCCGCCTCGAACGCCTCGGACCGGCTTTTCGATGCCGATCTCCGACGGCGGCTTGTCCTCGCGAAGTCCCTTGTAGGCTGCCTGGCGGATCATTCCATCTCCCGTGAAGCCGGCGAACTCGATCTCCGCGACCAGCTTTGGCTTTGCCCAGCGGATCTCCCGGGTTTTCCTTGGTGCACCGCTGCCTTCGAACGGGCTTTCGGCGGCCGCAACCGCTTTCAGCCGGCGCAGCAGGAGCTTCACTTTCTCGGCGCCAAAGCCGGTCCCGATGCGGCCGACGTAGGTGAGTCGTCCGTCTTTGTGGATGCCCGCGAGCAGCGAGCGGAGGTGGCCATCGCGCACTGTCCAGCCCCCGATGACGACCTCCTGCCCGGCGCGACACTTGGTCTTGACCCAGGCGTCACCACGGCCCGAGCTGTAAGGGGCGTCGAGGCGCTTGGACACCACACCCTCGAGCTCCATGCGGCAGGCGGAACGCAAGATGGCCTGCGCCGCCGTCTCGAAATGTTCGACGTACCTCAAGCGGGCATCGATCCCGCGGCCGCGCAGGATCTGCTCGAGTTGCGACTTTCGCTCCGAAAGGGCGCGCTCGCGAATGTCCTGGCCGCCCGCGTGCAGGAGATCAAAAACGAAGAACACAAGTTCGCCAGTCTTCTCCGCGACAAGTGCAGCCTGCAGGGCCGAAAAGCTGGGGACACCGCGGCCGTCCAGCGCGCAGATTTCCCCATCGAACAGGCCGTCCGGGAGATTCCGGCCTGCCCGCGCGATCTCGGGGAACCGCCCCGTCCAATCGAGGCCCTTTCGGGTTCGCAGCTCGCACTGTCCGGATGTCACGCGCATCTGCATGCGATATCCGTCGAATTTGATCTCGTGCGCCCAGCCCTGCGCCTCGGGCGCGTGCGATACGAGCCGGGCGAGCTGCGGGGGTACGAACCGAGGCACGGCGGAGTCGCGCTGCCTTCGCTGGGCTACCGCCCCACGCGCGGTGGCTTGTGTCGGGGGCGGCCTGCGCTCAGCGGTCATGAACGGCTTCGGGCGCCTCCCCTTGCCCGCGGCGATCTGCGCCATGCGTCGGCCGGAGGCGATGGATTTGTCCGTCGCGAGCAGCGTATCCCCGTCCGCGCGGGCGTAATCGTCCCGATGCTTGATGAGCAGCCAGTTCGTGCGCTTTCCGCGCTCGCGGTCGCGCTTCATGCGGACGAGCACCCACTCGCCCTTCAGCCGCTCACCGGCCAGCAGGAACTTGAGGCTCCCCGCTTTCAGGGCCGCGGCCGGGGACTCGCCGGGGAGCGGCGACCAGAATCCGCGATCCCAGAGTTGCACCGTGCCCCCGCCGTATTCGCCGCGCGGAATCGTTCCCTCGAAGTCCCCGTAATCGAGGGGGTGGTCCTCGACTTCGACCGCGAGACGCTTGTCGCGCGGATCGAGCGAAGGGCCCTTGGTCACTGCCCAGGAGCGGAACACGCCGTCCAGCTCGAGGCGAAGGTCATAGTGCAGCCGCCTCGCCGCGTGCTTCTGCACGACGAAGCGCAGCATCTTCGATGGGCGCGTGCGGCCGCGCTGGCCGCTCGGCTCCGCCGTGCGCCTGAAATCGCGCTTGGCGCGGTAGCGTGCGAGCTTTTTCCGGGCCATCCCTGCAACCGTCGCGCGCCGCCCGAAGCTGGTCTGTCGGTGTCGGCCCCGTCGGCGATCGGTCCGGCGCCGACAGGGGTCTATACTCCGCCGGCTGACGCCGGGCCAGCCAATGCCCGGAGACAGGGGGAAAATACATGAAGACGAAGCGGATCGGAGCCACGGTGCTCCCGGCCTGCCTTTGCCTGCTCGCCGCGTCCGCGGCGACGGCCCAGGACAAGCCTGCGGAGCGGTATGTCTACGCGACCTACAGCTACTGCGACTTCTCGAAGCAGGAGCGCTACGACGAGATCTTCCAACAGGTGCAGAAGCCGGTACTCGACGCGGCCATCAAGGACGGAACGATCACCAACTACAGCTACCTTGTGCACCAGACCGGAGGCCAATGGCGCCGCGCCGCCGTCCACGGTGCCGGCAGCATCCAGGCGCTGCTGGACGCCCAGAAGAAAATGGGCGACCAGGCCGACGCGAAGGAAGAGAACAAGCGGCTGGGCATCGAGGCCAGTGCCATCTGTCCGTCTCACGACGACTACATCTGGCGGACGGTAGCCGGCAACGTCAATACCGCGAGCCGCGGCAAAGCCGCTTTCTCAACGTACTACGTCTGCGACCAGACCCGGGAGTCGCAGGCCGACGCCGTCGTGTCTGGAATGTTCGCACCGGTCTTCGACAAGATGGTCGCCGACGGCAAGCTCAAGTCGTGGGGCTGGCTGGAGCACATCGTCGGCGGAAAGTACCGTCGGCTGGCGACGATCAGCGCCGACGACGTGAAGGCGCTCATGGAGGCACGAGCCGCCGTGGTCGATGCGATGGAGGACAGCCCGGGCGGCGACATGCTGACCGCCGTCTGCGGCGAGCACACCGATTACATCTGGGAACTCGAAGCCCAGGCTCCGTGAGCCTGGCGGAACGGATTCCGGCGGGATCCGGCAGGCCGTGGCGGCCGGATCCCGCTCATTGCCTGTATGCGGCGCGCGCGCTCCGGGATTTCGGCGACGGCTTCGTCGCCGTGCTGCTCGCAGCCTACCTCATCGAACTCGGCTACTCGGCGCTCGCCGTCGGCGCCGTCGCGACGGCTGCCTTGCTCGGTTCCTCGCTGACGACGCTCGCAATCGGCCTCTTCGCGCGCCCGCGCGCCCAGCGCACGCTGCTGATCGCCGCTTCCCTGCTGATGGTTGCGACCGGCATCGCCTTCGCAGTCTCTTCGGATCTCGTCTGGCTGCTCCTCGTCGCCTTCATCGGGACGATCAACCCGTCCGCAGGCAACGTGAGCATCTTCGTGCCGATGGAGCATGCGCTGCTTGCCGGCAGCGCGCCGGCCGGGCAGCGTACGCGGAACTTCGCCGTCTACGGCCTGGTCGGCGCGATGGCGGCTTCGCTCGGTTCGCTCGCTGCGGGAATTCCGGAGTTTCTCGGCCGCACCGGCTGGTCGCGCCTCGACGCCCTGCAGGCGATGTTCTGGCTGTACGCGATGCTCGGGGTCGCCGGCGGCGTCTGCTACCGCCTGATACCGGCGGTCGCGCCAGCGGCAGGCGAGCGGTCTTTCTCGCTCGGGCCGTCGCGGCGGATCGTGTTGCGACTCGCCGCCCTTTTCAGCGTGGATGCGTTCGCAGGCGGCTTTGCGGTGCAGTCACTGCTCGCGCTGTGGCTTTTCGAGAAGTTCGACCTCACTCTCGCCGCGGCCGGCTGGTTCTTCTTCGCGTCCGGCCTTCTGGCCGCGCTCTCGTATCCGGCGGCGGCGTGGCTCGCGGGGCGCATCGGTCTCCTCAATACGATGGTTTACACGCACATCCCCTCGAGCCTGTGCCTCATCGGCGCCGCCCTCGTGCCCGATCTCGCAGCGGCGCTTGCGCTGTTGCTCCTGCGTGCGGCGCTGTCGCAGATGGACGTGCCGACGCGGTCCTCCTACGTCATGGCGGTCGTAACGCCCGCGGAGCGGGCCGCGGCCGCGAGCGTGACCTCGGTGCCGCGCGGCCTCGCGTCGGCCGCGAGCCCGGCGCTTGCCGGCGCGATGCTGGCGGCCGGACATCCCGCCGGGCCGCTCGTCATCTGCGGCCTGCTGAAGATTGCCTACGACCTGCTTCTGTTGTGGACGTTTCGCGGGCTGAAGCCGCCGGAGGAAGCGGCGCGACACTGAAGGACGGCTGTATGTCCGGCCCGACACCCGTCGGACCGGTGCCCCGCGACCAGCCGCTCCCTGGCTGGTCGGGGGCGACGATCCTTGAACTCAGACGATGACCGGAGCCGGTGCCGCTGGCGGTGCGGACATCACTCTCGAGGCTCTGCGGGACTTGCGCGATGCCCGCCGACCGGCCCTGGCCTTGCGGCGTACCGCGCGCTTGAGCTTGCGTCCGCCCTTGCGTGCGCCCCTGCGCACCTTGCGTGCTACCCTGCGGCTGCCGCGACGCGCGGCGCGACGTGCGCCTGCCCGGCGGCGTGCGACCTTACGCTTGGCGCGACGGACCTTGCGCTTTGCCGTGCGACGTACGCGGCGCTTTGCGGAACGACGTCGTACGCTGCTACCCGATTTTCTCTTTGCCATGCTACTTCT
Organism: Steroidobacteraceae bacterium; assembly: GCA_035281265.1. GTDB lineage: Bacteria > Pseudomonadota > Gammaproteobacteria > Steroidobacterales > Steroidobacteraceae > SCUD01. Next base: position 14,403 of record DATEEF010000129.1, on the reverse strand, counting down.
CCGGATGTTGCAGACAGTGACGCGGTCTCCACCGGTCGTGGGGCCGCACCGCCAACGTAGGTCTGCGGCTCGGCGCTGTCAATGAGACAAAAGGGAAGTTCGTCGTGTTTGCTGCCGTTCCTGCTCGCGCTGCAGTCCTGCGGCGGCGACGGTGGCGGTGCCGCGCCCGTCCCGCCTGACGTCCCGACCAACATCGTGATCATCGTTGCGGACGACCTGGGCTACGCCGACCTCGGAGTCCAGGGGAGCCCGGACGTCCTGACGCCGCGCATCGATTCGCTCGCCGCCGCCGGCGCTCGCCTCACCAACGCGTACGTTTCGTCCCCGGTCTGCAGCCCGACGCGTGCAGGCCTCCTGACCGGACGTTACCCGCAGCGCTTCGGGCTGGAGTTCAATCCCCCGGATCCGTCGCCGCCGGAGTTCGGACTGCCGCTCGCGGAAACGACCCTGGCGGAGAAACTCAAGGACGCGGGTTACGTGACGGGCCTGGTTGGAAAGTGGCACCTCGGGACCGAGGCCGGGTTCCACCCCTTGAACCGGGGCTTCGACGAGTTCTTCGGTTTCCTCGGCGGCAGCCACTCCTACCGCGACTGGAGTTCCGGCGACGACCCGGTCCTGCGCGGCTTCGAGCCGGTCGCGGACGGCGCGTACCTCACGGATGCCTTCAGCCGGGAAGCGGTGTCCTTCATCCGGCGCCACGCGGCCGAGCCGTTCTTCCTGTACCTGGGCTACAGCGCTGTTCACCGCCCGATGGAAAAGCCGCCGCGGAAATACATGGACCGTTTCCCGGACGTCGCCGATCCGCTGCGCCGCAAGCTCCTCGCGATGCTGTCCGCCATGGACGATGGGGTCGGCGCGGTCCTGGACGAGATCGACGCAGCCGGTCTCGGGCGGTCGACGCTGGTCATTTTCCTGTCGGACAACGGCGCCCCCACCGACCTCAATGGCTCGCTCAACACGCCGCTGCGTGGCGGGAAGGAAGACTTGCTCGAAGGCGGCATCCGGGTGCCGTTCATCGTGCGCTGGGAGGGGCGCATTCCCGCCGGTCTCGAGTACGGCAACCCGGTCATCCAGCTCGATGTCTTTCCGACGGCGCTTGCGGCGGCTGGCATCTCGGACCCTGCCGCCGGCGAAAACGACGGCATCAACCTGATTCCCCGTCTCGACGGCACGGGCGCGGGTCCGCCGCACGCGGCGCTCTTCTGGCGCTACGGCCATCCGTCCGCCGTGCGAAAGGGCGACTGGAAGCTACTGAGCTCCGGCACGGGAGTGCCGCAACTCTTCGACCTGGCGCAGGACATCGGCGAAACGACAGACCTCGCGTTGTCGAGGCCGGAAATCGTTTCGGAGCTGGAGGCGGAGCTGGCGGCATGGCAGGCGCAATTGCCGCCGCCGCCCTGACGGCCCGGATCCGCTGGATTGATTGGTCGGAGCGGCGAGATTTGAACTCGCGACCCCTTGCACCCCATGCAAGTGCGCTACCAGGCTGCGCCACGCTCCGACGCGGGAATGATAGCCGATCCGGCGCCCGCCGGACTCAGCGGCGCAGGATGCGCAGGAGGTCCTCGAGCTCGGCGCGGATCTGCCGGATGACCTGGCGCGCCTGGGTGTTGTCCTCGCGCGCCTCGTCGCCTTCGAGGCGGTTGCGCGCGCCGCCTATCGTGAAACCTTCGTCGTACAGCAGCCCGCGGATCTGGCGGATGGTGATCACGTCCTGGCGCTGGTAGTAGCGCCGGTTGCCGCGCCGCTTCACCGGCTTCAGCTGCGGAAACTCCTGTTCCCAGTAGCGAAGCACGTGCGGCTTGACGCCGCACAGGTCGCTGACTTCACCGATCGTGAAGTATCGCTTCGCCGGGATCGCCGGCAGGTCCTTGTTGTTACTTGCTTCCAGCATAGGCTTCGACGCGCGCCTTCAGCTTCTGTCCGGGACGGAACGTCACCACGCGGCGCGCGGAAATCGGTATTTCCTCGCCGGTCTTCGGATTCCTTCCCGGGCGCTGGTTCTTGTCGCGCAGGTCGAAGTTGCCGAAACCGGACAGCTTCACCTGTTCACCCGTCGCAAGCGCCGCACGGATCTCCTCGAAGAAGAGATCGACGAGCTCCCGCGCTTCGCGCTTGTTCAGACCGAGCTGGTTGAACAAGGCCTCGGCGATTTCGGCCTTCGTCAATGCCACAGCGACTATTCCCTGATCCCCGCCTTCAAGTCACGCCTGACACGCTCGATGACCGCGGCAACGACGGCATCGGCTTCAGTGTCGGTAAGGGTGCGAGAAGTTTCCTGTAAAATCAAGCCTAAGGCGATGCTTTTTCGACCGGGTTCTATCCCCCTTCCCCGGTACACGTCGAAAACTGCGAGCTCTCGCAACAGGCCTTTTGCGGCCAAATTAACACTTTCCCGCAGTTCGTCCAGCGTCACCGACTCGTCGATCACGACCGCCAGGTCGCGGCGGATCGCAGGGTAGCGCGAAACCTCCCGGAATACAGGGACTTCCGACCGGAAGCTCGGGTCGATCGCAATCTCGAAGAGCCACGGCGCATCGCGCAGTTCCAGCTTGCGCGCGAGTTCGGGCTGCAGCTGGCCGAGCCAGCCTACCCGGCTCTTGCCGTCGTGGATCGCGGCGCTTCGTCCGGGATGCAGACACTCGTGCGTCGCGGCGACATAACTTATTGCGGCCTGCCGGCCGGTCAGCGCAAAGAGCCCTTCGACGTCCGACTTGATGTCGTAGAAATCTGCAGCGCGGCCTTCCGTGCCCCACTGTTCCGGCAGCGCGGGGCCGCTGACGAGGCCCGCGATGGATTGCGACTCGACGAGCCGCTGCGCGCTCATCTCGAAGCGCGTGCCGACTTCGAAGATGCGCACGCGATCCTGCTGCCGGCGCAGGTTGAAGCGCAGCGTTTCGACGAGTCCGGGCCACAGCGACGTGCGCATCTCGGCGAGCTCCGCCGACAGCGGGTTGGCGAGCGCGAGCGCCTCGCGCGTCGGGAACATCCGGCGCTGCAGCCGCGGGTCGACGAAGCTGTAGGTGATCACTTCCTGGTAACCGCGATCGACCAGCAGCAGCCGCAGCCGCTCGCGAGTGACTGCGCGTTCCGGGGACGGCTGCGGGCGCTGCGGCATCTTCGCGTCGCTGCACGGGATGTTGTCGTAGCCGTGGATGCGCCCCACTTCCTCGATCAGGTCCTGCTCGATCGAGATGTCGAAGCGATGGCTCGGCGGGATCACGCCGAGCACGTCGCCGGCGTCCGCCACCTGCATCCCGAGCCGGCGCAGGATCTCCTCGATCTCCGCGCGAGGCACCTGCACGCCGAGCAGGCTCGCGACCCGCCCGGGCCGCAGGCTGACGCCCGGCCGCCTGGGCAGGTGCGCGTCATCCTGCTGCACGATGGTCGGGCCTGGGCGGCCGCCCGCGATCGCCACGAGCAGCTGCGTCGCGCGCTCGATGGCTTTTTCCTGCCCGCGCGGGTCCACGCCACGCTCGAAGCGCTGCGCCGCATCGGTCACCATCCCGTTGCGGCGCGCGACGCCCGCCACCGTGTCCGGGGCGAAGAACGCGCCCTCGAGCAGGATGTCGGCCGTATCCGCGGCGATGCCGCTCTTCTCGCCGCCCATGACGCCCGCGAGCCCCACCGGGCCGGCCGCGTCCGCGATCACGAGTGTGTCCGGCTCCAGCGCCATCTCGCGCCCGTCGAGCAGCAGCAACATCTCTCCCGGACGGGCCATGCGGACTTCGATGTGGCCGCGCAGGCGCCGCAGGTCGTAGGCATGCAGCGGCTGGCCAAGCTCGAGCATCACGTAGTTCGTGACGTCGACGACCGGGCGGATCGGCCGGAGTCCCGCGCGGCGCAGCCGCTCGCGCATCCACAGCGGCGTGCGCGCCGCGGGATCGACGCCCTGGATCACGCGCCCCGCAAATCGCGGGCAGTGCGCAGGCGCCTCGAGGCGGACGGCGAATTTCTCGCGCGTCGCCGGCGCGACCGCCTCGAGCGCCGGCGGCGCCAGCTTGCGCGAGGTGATCGCGGACACTTCGCGGGCGACACCCAGCACGGACAGCACGTCGCCGCGGTTCGGCGTGACATTGAGCGTCAGGATCGTGTCGTCCAGCGCGAGCGCATCGCGCAGCGAAGTCCCGGGCACCAGCTCGTCAGGCAGCTCGAGGATGCCCTCATGGTCCTCCGAGAGCCCGAGCTCACGCGCCGAACAGAGCATCCCGGCCGATTCGACGCCGCGCAGCCGGGCCCTGCGGATCGTGTCGCCGGCCGCGAGGGTCGCTCCCTCGAGCGCGAGCGGCGCCTTCATGCCGGCGCGCACGTTCGGCGCACCGCACACGACCTGCAGCCGTCCCGCGGGGCCGCCGGCGACCTGGCAGACCGTCAGCTTGTCGGCGTCCGGATGGCGCTCCACCGAAAGCACTTCGCCGACGACGACGCCCTGGAAATCTCCCGCGGCCGGCTCGACCGACTCCACTTCGAGCCCGCTCATCGTGAGTCGCGCGGCGAGCTCCGCGGCCTCGAGGCCGGAGTCCACCCATTCACCGAGCCAGGCCAGGCTGATGCGCATCGTCAGCCCCGGTTGAACTGGGCGAGGAAGCGCAGGTCGTTCTCGAAGAACATGCGCAGGTCGTTGACCGCGTAGCGCAGCATCGCGAGGCGCTCGATGCCCATGCCGAATGCGTAGCCCTGCCAGCGCGTCGCGTCGACGCCGCAGGCGGTCAGCACGTTCGGGTGGACCATGCCGCAGCCGAGGATCTCGAGCCATCCGGTCTGCTTGCAGATACGGCATCCCGCCCCGTCGCAGAGCACGCACTGGATGTCCACTTCGGCGGAAGGCTCGGTGAAGGGGAAGTACGAGGGCCGGAAGCGCAGCCCGCGGGGTTTCTCGAAGAACTGCTCGGCAAAGCCGGCGAGGACGCCCTTGAGGTTCGCGAGGCTGACGTCCTCGTCGATCACGAGGCCCTCCACCTGGTGGAACATCGGCGTGTGGGTGAGGTCCGAATCGCGGCGGTACACCGGCCCCGGCGCGATGAGGCGGATCGGCACGCCCTGCAGCTTCATGGCACGGATCTGGACGGGCGAGGTGTGCGTCCGCAGCAGCCGGCCGTCGCCGAAGTAGAACGTGTCGTGCATCGCCCGCGCCGGATGGTTGGCGGGAATATTGAGCGCCTCGAAGTTGTGGAAGTCGTCCTCGACTTCCGGGCCTTCCGCGACGCTGAAACCGGCGCGCCGGAAGATCGCCTCGATGCGCAGGCGCGTCCTCGTCACCGGGTGCAGCCCGCCGACGGACTGGCCCCGGCCCGGCAGCGTCACGTCGATCGCCCCGCTCGCGAGCTCGCGCTCGAGGTCGGCCGATTCGAGAGCGGCGCGGCGCGCGTCGATCGCCGCGGCGATGCGGTCCTTCGCCACGTTGATGGCCGCCCCGGCCGCCTTGCGCTCGCCGGCCGGCAGGCTGCCCAGTCCCTTCAGGAGCTCGGTGACGGAACCCTTGCGCCCGAGCGCGGCGACGCGGACGGCGTCGAGCGCGGCGAGGTCCGCGCTCCCGTCGATGTCCGCGAGAGCGCGCGCGACGAGCGACTCCAGGTCCTTCACCCGATCCCCCCGGAATCGCGCTACTTCGCGGCCAGTGCGGCTTTCGCCTTCTCCGCGATCGCGCCGAACGCCGCGATGTCGTGCACCGCGATGTCGGCGAGCGCCTTGCGGTCGATCTCGATGCCGGCCGCCTGCACGCCGGCGATGAACCGGCTGTAGGAAAGTCCGAATCCGCGCGCGGCCGCGTTGATGCGCTGGATCCACAGCGCGCGGTAGTCGCGCTTCTTCAGGCGCCGCCCGGTGTACGCGTACTGACCGGCCTTGATGACGGCCTGCTTCGCGACGCGATAGACCTTGCGCCGGGCGTTGTAATAGCCCTTCGCCTTCTTGAGGACCTTCTTGTGACGGCGTCCCGCGATGACGCCACGCTTAACTCTTGCCATTGCGATTCATCCTGTTCAGAAGGAATGACGAAACTCAGACGTGAGGCAGCAGCCGCTCGAGCCGGCCGACGTCGGTCTCGTGGACCATCGTCGCGCCGCGCAGCTGGCGCTTACGCTTCTTCGTCATCTTCGTGAGGATGTGGCGGCGGTTCGCCTGGCCGCGCTTGAAGCCTTTCGCCGTCTTGCGAAAACGCTTCGCCGCGGCCCGGTTGGTTTTCAACTTGGGCATCTGTCGTCTCCTGTTATGACCTCTTCACGCCGCTCGCGCGGGCTGGAGGCGTATCGGCGGTCGCCCGCCGGTCACTTCTTCTTCGGAGATATGACCATCGTGATCTGGCGCCCCTCCATCGCGGCCTGCTGCTCGATCTGGCCATGTTCGGCCAGGTCGACCACGAGCCTGTCGAGGAGCCTGCGCCCGACCTCGGTGTGGGCCATCTCCCGGCCACGGAACCGCATGGTTACCTTGGCCTTGTCACCCGCCGTCAGGAACTTGATCAGATTACGCAGCTTGACCTGGTAATCCGCCGTTTCCGTGCCCGGCCGGAACTTCACTTCCTTGAGCTGGATCTGCTTCTGCTTCCGCTTCGCCGAGTGGGCCTTCTTGTTCTGCTCGAACAGGTACTTCCCGAAGTCCATGATCCGGCAGACGGGCGGCTCGGCAGTCGGCGAAACCTCCACGAGATCCAGTTCCTCAGCGGTGGCCTTTGCAAGCGCCTCGCTGCGGCTCAGGACGCCGATCTGACTCCCGTCGGCGCCTATCACGCGTAACTGCGGCGCAAGGATCTCCTCGTTGCGCCTTACGCGTTTGGTTGTCGAAATATTCAATCCTCCAAATGACCAAGGCCGCGGCTCGCCACATCGCGGGCGATCCGAGCGGCCACCTCTTCCAGGGGCATGGCACCCAGATCCTTCCCGGAGCGCGTGCGCACGGCCAACTGCCTGGACTCGACTTCCCGATCGCCTGCGACCAGCAGGTACGGGACACGCTTCAGCGTGTGCTCGCGGATTTTATAGCCCACCTTTTCGTTCCGCAAGTCGATTTCGGTGCGAAGCCCCTGATTTGTAAGGAATTCGGCGGCTTCGCCGGCGAATTTCCCTTGCTTTTCGCTGATATTCATCACGACCGCCTGCACCGGCGAAAGCCAGGTCGGCAGCCTGCCCGCGTGGTGCTCGAGGAGGATTCCGAAGAATCGCTCGAGCGAGCCGAAGATCGCCCGATGCAGCATGACCGGCGTGCGGCGCTGGCTCTGCTCGTCCACGTAGTGCGCACCGAGCCGTCCCGGCAGGTTGAGGTCGACCTGCCAAGTGCCGCATTGCCAGTCGCGCCCGATCGCGTCCTTCAGCACGAACTCGAGCTTCGGCCCGTAGAACGCGCCCTCGCCCGGGTTGAACTCGTAGTCGACGCCGGCGGCGCGCGTCGCGTCCTTCAACGCCTCCTCGGCCTTCGTCCAGGTGGCGTCGTCGCCGACGCGGCGCTCGGGCCGGTCCGCGAACTTGACGCGGACGTCATCGAAGCCGAAGTCGCGGTAGATCGACATCATGAGCGCGATGCCGCGCACCGTCTCCTCGCCGATCTGGCCTTCCGTCACGAAGACGTGCGCGTCGTCCTGGGTGAAGGCGCGCACGCGCAGCAGGCCATGCAGCGCGCCGGAGGGCTCGTAGCGGTGCACCTTGCCGAACTCGGCGAAGCGCAATGGCAGCTCCCGGTAGCTGTGCAGGCCCTGCCGGAATACCTGGACGTGCCCCGGGCAGTTCATGGGCTTGATCGCGTATACGCGCTCGTCGGGGGTGCGCGTCAGGAACATGTTCTCGCCGAACTTCTCGACGTGGCCCGACTGCACCCAGAGCTCGCGGTCCATGATCTCGGGACTGCTGATCTCCCGATAGCCTGCAGCCGTCTGCTTCTCGCGCATGTAGGCGATGAGTTGCTGGAAGATCGTCCACCCGTGCGGGTGCCAGAACACCGCGCCGGGCGCCTCCTCCTGGAAATGGAAAAGGTCGAGCTCGCGGCCGATCCGGCGGTGATCGCGCTTTTCCGCTTCCTCGAGCCGCGTCAGGTATTCCTTCAGCTGCTTCTCGTCGGGCCAGGCGGTGCCGTAAATGCGCTGGAGCATCTCGTTGCGGGAATCGCCGCGCCAATAGGCGCCCGCGACCTTGGTGAGCTTGAAGGCAGCGAGCTTGCCGGTGGACGGCACGTGAGGGCCGCGGCACAGGTCTTCCCAGTCGCCCTGGCCATAAAGGGTGATCTCCTCGCCCGCCGGGATCGCCGCGATGATCTCCGCCTTGTAGTGCTCGCCGATCGACTTGAAATGCGCGACGGCCGCGTCCCGCCCGAGCACGCGCCGCTTCACGGGCTGGTCCGCCTTCACGATCTCGCGCATCTTCGACTCGAAGCGCTCGAGATCCTCCGGCGTGAAGGGCCGCTCGAAGGCGAAGTCGTAATAGAACCCGTCCTCGATGACGGGGCCGATCGTGACCTGCGCTTTCGGATAGATCGCCTGCACCGCCTGCGCGAGCAGGTGCGCGGTCGAGTGGCGCAGGATCTCGAGCCCCTCGGGATCCTTCGACGTGATGATGCGCAGGCGCACGTCGCGGTCGACCACGTGCGAGGTATCGACGAGCCTGCCGTCCACGCTGCCGGCGAGCGCCGCTTTCGCGAGGCCCCGGCCGATCGATGCGGCGATGTCCGCGACGGTGACGGGCCGGTCGAAGGTCTTCTGGCTGCCGTCAGGCAGGGTGACTACGGGCATGGCGGTCCAGGCGCATCCAAACGCGCCATGTTAGTGGATTCACGCCGCGCCCGCCCGCCGCCGCCGCGGTCAAAGACGGCGAATGATCGCCCAGCGTGCAAGCCAGCCGCAGCCGAACAGCACGAGGCCGCAGCCGATGCTCAGGATCAGCTCACCAAGCCCCTGACCCGTCGCGGCGCGGTACGGCAGCGCATAGCCGGTCACCATGAGCAGGGTAAGCGCCACGCCGCTGACCATCAGGAGCCCCGGCCAGCGCAGGGTTCTGCGCAGTTCGGCGGAATCGAGCTCGCTGGCCGGAACTACGTGGAGCTTCTTCCGGTAGAGCGCTTCCGCTGCAGTGACGGTGCCGCGGTGCGAGACGGCGACCGTCACTGCGGCTCCCAGTAGCCCGCCGAGCAGGATGGGATCCGCCCACACGGGCAGCTTGATCACGCCCGCGAACTCCAGCGCCTTGGGCGCGACGTTGCCCACGCAGCCGGCGACGATGCCCCAGAATGCGCCGGCCTCGGTGATGCGCGTGCTCCACACACTCATGAATGCCACCGGGCCCCAGGAGGATGCGAATACCGTAGCCGCGTAATAGGTGATCCAGAAAATGTTGGGCGGCACGACCATGGCAAGCGCGAGTGCGGCGAGGCCGACGCCGATCATCGTCCAGCGGCTGATCCTCAGCTTTGCGGAGTCGGTCGCCGCCTCCGGTTCCAGGACATCGTGGCTCGCGCTGAATGCTACGAGCGACAGGAAGGTCGTCGCGGACGAGAGTCCCGCCGCAACGATGCCGGCGAGCACGATGACGCCCGCCAGCGTCGGCATGAGGTTCCCGGCCGCCCAGATCATCGCTCCTTCCGCAGGTTCGATGCGGGCGTTGCCGAGATTGATCGCGGCGCCACAGAACATCAGCGCGGGATACAGCAGCAGCAGTGCCGCTCCCGCGCCGCACCCCGCCCGGATCACGACGTGCTCGTTCCGCGCCATCAGGTAACGGCTCGCCTGCCATGGGCTCACGGCGACCACGACCGCCCAGCCGACGCCGAGGATCACGGCCCAGGTCAGGGCGTCGCCCGGCGTCTGCCAATTCGCGCCGGGGCCGACCATGCCGTGCCAGGCGATCACGCCCGGCTTGTCCTCGAATCGGGCCAGCGCGTCGACCGACGCGATCCAGCCGCCCGCGGCCTCGACGACGAATCCGAGCGCGACGAAACCGGCCACCATGAACAGCAGAAACATCATCGTGTCATTGATCACGACGCCGCGCGAGCCGGAGTAGAACGTGAATGCCGTGTAGCCGGCCCAGACGAAGAGGAGCGCGGCCCGGTATGGCAGGCCGGAGGCCTCGGCCACGACGAGTGCCGTGCCTTGCGTGACGGCCATGAGATAGGCGCCGAGGCCCGCGACGATCATGACACCCGCGGCGACGCGCACGCGCCGGCTCGCGAACCGCTCGCCGAAATACTCGGCAACCGTCAGTGCCTCGCTGCGGCGCAGGTGCCGGCCGAAGAACAGCGCGCCGACGATGTAGCCGACCACGTTGATCGCGACCAGCGTCAGCACGAGCGCGCCGTACCCCGAATACGCCATGCCGACTTCACCGAGGAAGGCGGTCGTGCTGAGCAGGCTCGCCACCAGCGTGCCGAGGATCAGGAGCGTGGGCGCCTGCCGGCCGGCGACGAAGTAGTCCTCGAGGTGGCGCACCTTGCGCCCTGCCCAGGTGCCGATGGCCAGGTAAAGCGCGAGGCTGACCAGTATGCCGGCCGTGAAGGCGTTCAAGGCAGCGCGTGCGCCGTCACACGCCGAAATACCGGCCGCCGCCGCGCCGCGACAGCTGCGGCAGACGGCCTGCCGGACCGATGACGCCGAGGTACCAGGCGCGAAAGCCGTCGAGGTCGTCCTCGAGCAGCGACGAAGGACCCGGCTCGTAGCGGCGCGAGCGGATGCCGGCGGCATTCGCCTCGATGATCGACTTGTCCTGTTCCGTCGTGACCGTCCAGAGCCAGGTCAGGCGAGCCGGGTCGTAGTCGGCACCCTCGCGGGCAGCGCCGTTGACCAGCCAGGTTACGATGATGTCGCTCTGCTCGGCGGCTCGCGGGACGAACTGGAAGAACGTCGCATAGTCGTTGTACGCGAGCATATAGGTGAAGGGGCCGAGCCCCAGCGCCGTCTCCCCGCCGTCGTAATCGCGGAAATCGCCCATGAGCGGCGCGGCGGGGCGGCCGTCCTCGGTCGCGGAATCGTGCGATTCGCGCAGCGGTGCCCGATAGGCCGCGCCGAACTGTGCCCGCGGCAGGCGATCGTCGAGGGGCAGCTCCGTCCCGAAATCCGGCAGCGTGGCGCCGAGCGCCTCCGCCCGCGATTGCCACTGCCTGCGGCGTGCCTCGTATCGCGCCATCGCAGCGGGCGAACCGTCACCGATCTTGTCCGCCTTGATCTCGACGCCGCAGTACTGCGGATGTGCGGGCTTGCAGTGGTAGCACTCGAGGTAGTTCTCGACGGTGAGCTTCCAGTTCGCATGCACGGGGTAGGTTTCGCGGCGTGCCACGCGTGCGGCCGCGATGCCGTGCAGGCGCAGGTACGGCGTGAGCCCCGCCGCCACGGACTCGATCGCGGGCCCCGGAACATCGGAGAGGCTGATGAAGACCAGGCCCTCGACGACCGCGAGCGCACAGGGCCTCAGGCCGTGCTGCTCCGCGCGAAAATCATCAGGCATGCGCGGCGCGGACTGCAGGCAGCCGTCGGTCCCGTAGGTCCATCCGTGGTAGCGGCAAGTCATCGCACGCGCCCGCCCGGCAGGCGCCAGCAGCACGCGACTGCCGCGATGGCGGCACACGTTGTAGTGCGCACGGACGGCGCCCCGCGCATCCCGCACGAGGATGATCGATTCGCCGGCGACCTCGAACAGCCGGTAATCGCCCGGTTCCGGGATGTCCGAGGCGTGGCACGCCAGTATCCAGTGGTTGCCCAGGATGCGCGCACGGTCGCGCTCGAATACGGCCGGATGCGTGTAGAACGCCTGGTCGAGGGAGTGGCGCGGCCGCTGCGCGCCGACGAGCACATCGATCCAGCCATCGGAGTTCGAGGTGGCGGTGTGGTCAGGCACGGATCGACTTCCAGTCCTTGAGGATCTCCCGCGCCGCATTGTGGCCGGGAATGCCCGACACCCCGCCGCCGGGATGGGTGGACGAGCCGCACTGGTAGAGGCCGCGTACCGGCGAGCGGTAGTCGGAGTAATGCGGCGCCGGCCGCTGGAAGAACAGCTGCTCGAGCGACAGCTCGCCGTGGAAAATGTGCCCCTGCGGCGAGTTGATGATGCGCTCGATGTCCGGCGGCAGGAGCAGCTGCTCGGTGATCACCCCGTCGCTGAAGCCCGGGGCGAGTTCGTCGATGGTGTCGTAGACGTTTCGCAGGAACGCCGGCCGCTCGGTCTCCCAACTCGCGCCCTTCAGCTCGTACGGCGCATGGCCGCCGAACAGGTTGACGACGTGCTTGCCCGCCGGGGCGAGCGTGTCGTCGACCGTGGTCGGGACGACGGCCGTGACGAAAGGTCGCCGGGAATACCGGCCATGGCATGCGTCCTCGAACGCCGCCTGCAGGTAGTCGACGTCCGGCCCGATGTGCGCGTAATTCGGCGCCGCGAAGCCGCAGGCCGCAGCGTCGAAGGCGGAGAACCGCGGCGGCGCTTCCGCGGCGACGTTGATCTTGAAGGCCGTCGAGAACGTGCGGTAGGCGCGGATGTGCCGCAGGAAATCCGGCGGCAACTGCGCGGGATCGACGAGCCGCTCGAAGAGGACCTTGCAGCTCGCGTTGCAGGCGACGGCGCGGGCTTCGTAGGAATCGCCCGCGGTCGTCACCACGCGCGATGCCCGCCCGCCGCTCACCTCGACCCTTGCCACCTCGGCGCCCGTGCGGATCTCCATCCCGTGCCGGCGACCCGACGCCGCGATCGCGCTGCTGATCGCGCCCATGCCGCCGCGGATGAAACCCCAGCCGCCGGCGCCCTCGTGCTCGCCCATGAGGTGGTGCAGCACGACATACGCCGAGCCCGGCGACTTCGGGCCCGCGAAGGTCCCGATCGAGCAGTAGTAGCCGAGCACGGCGCGCGTGACGCCGTGCTCGAACCAGCGCGACAGGTAGTCATCCGCGCTCATGGTGAGGAGGTCGACGACGCGGTAGAAGTTCCTGCCGATGCGCCGGTACTTCCACGCGAGTTTCCAGAGCTCGCGCAGGCTCCGCATGTCGCGCCGCGACGGATCGACGGGCGTGTCGAACAGCAGTTTGCGGACGATGCCCGCCGCCTCATTGAGGTAGGCGTCGAACTCCGGATAGGCGGCGCCGTCGCGCCGCGAGAAGCGGCTGAACTCCCGTGCGGTACGGCCGACGTCGCCGCTCAGGACGATGTAATTGTCGGTGCCGACCGGGCAGAAGAGATCCGTCGCGGGGAGCACCGTCAGCCCCAGCTCCCGCAGCTCCAAGTCCTGGATGACCCTCGGATGAAGCAGGCTCATGAGGTAGGAGAAGGTGGAGGTCCGGAAGCCGGGGGCAAACTCCTCCGTGACCGCGGCGCCGCCGATGACGTCACGTCGCTCGAGCACCAGCGTTTTCAGGCCCGCACGCGCGAGGTAGGCGGCGCAGGTGAGCCCATTGTGGCCGGCACCGATGACGACGACGTCGTAGCGCGGGCTCGCCAAGCTTCCCCTCCCCCCGATTCCGATGCCGGATGTGCCGGCAGAATGTAAATTGACGCGGCATGCCTAACAAGCCGGACTCGCGGACGTGGTCATGAATCGGGATTTTTCCGGCCTGACCCTGGGCCGGGCATGGGTGGTCGCCGCCTTTCAGCTCCTGGCCTTCCCGGCGGCGTCCGCCGAGGATGCCTTGCCCCGCGCGGACGCCGCGCGCCTCGAGCGCCGGATCCAGGAACTCGGGCGCTTCGGCGCAAATCCCCTGGGTGGCGTCAGCCGCGTCGCCTTCAGCGCCGCCGACATCGCGGGGCGGGCCTACATCAGATCGCTCATGGTGGATGCGGGACTCGACGTGCGGGTGGATACCGCCGGCAACCTCATCGGCCGGCGCAGGGGCACCGAACCGGGACTGCCCGTGATCATGACCGGCTCGCACATTGATTCCGTGCCCCAGGGCGGCAATTACGACGGCGACGTCGGGGTGCTGGGCGCGCTCGAAGTGGCGGAGCTCCTGAAGGCGCGGAGCATCACGACGCGACACCCGCTCGAGTTCGTCGTCTTCACTGACGAGGAAGGCGGCACGGTCGGCAGCCAGGCCATGGCAGGCCGCCTCGAATCCGCCGCGCTCGACATGAAAAGCCACAGCGGCCTGACGATCCGCGACGGCATACGTGCAGTGGGTGGTGACCCGGATCGGCTGGGCGATGCGCGCCGTGCGCCGGGCTCGATTGCCGCATTCGTGGAGCTGCACATCGAGCAGGGCGCCGTGCTCGACGAGGCGGGCATCGACATCGGCGTCGTCGAGGGCATCGTCGGCATCCGCTGGTGGGACGTCACGGTCGAGGGATTTGCGAACCACGCCGGCACGACGCCGATGGATCGGCGGCACGACGCGCTGGTGACGGCTTCCGAGCTCGTGCTCGCGGTGCACCGGGTCGCGTCCACGACGCCGGGCAGGCAGGTGGCCACGGTCGGACGCATCGGGGCGGAACCCGGCGCGCCAAATGTCAT
>DATEEF010000128.1:0-18313 GCA_035281265.1 Steroidobacteraceae bacterium | reverse complement strand
CGGAGCGGCCGGGGCCGGCGGCACCGCGGGCGCGGCGACCGGGCTTTCGCCCTGGGCCGCGCGATCCCCGAGCGCTTCGCGCAAGAGGCGCTCGAGCTCGCGGATGCGCGCATCCTGTTCGCGCACCTGGCGCTCCAGGTCCTGCTGGCGCTGCTCGACCGTGCGCGTGTCCGCAGGGGCAGCTTGCGCGGTGGCGAGGGAAGGCAGTGCGGCGGCCATCAGCGCGATCGCGGCTGGCTTGTTCACGTGGGCAGTTTACCGGGGTGGACGCGATCAGGCATCGAGGATCGCAAGGACGGACTCCGGGGGGCGGCCGATCGCGGCCCGCTTGCCTGCGACGACGATCGGCCGTTCGATCAGTATCGGGTCGCGCACGAGCGCCTCGATCCATTCGGCGTCAGTGAGCGACTTGCCCGCATACCGGGCCTTGTAAACCTCCTCGCCTTTCCGGACGAGGGCTTCGGGCCGGATGCCCAGCCGCTGGACGATGGCCGCGAGCTCGGCAGTGGTCGGCGGCGTCTTCAGGTATTCCACGATGCGCGGTTCGATCCCGCGCCCGCGCAGAAGTTCGAGCGTCTCGCGGCTCTTGCTGCACTTCGGGTTGTGGAAGATCGTCGGCGCGCCCACGGGCTCACCGGGCGCTGCCGGATTTCACGCGCGGCAGGTAGCGCTCGAGGAGTTCCGTCTGGCGCGTTTGCTTCCCGACCGCATGGCCGGCTATCCACACCTGTTCGGCCACCGTCGTCACCTCGAGCGGGTCGCCGCTCCAGAGCACGAGGTCGGCCGCCTGGCCTTTCTCGATCCGGCCGCGTGAGCTGCCGACGCCGAAGATCGCGGCAGGGCCCGAGGTGATCGCCGCGAGTCCCGCCTCCCAGGGCAGGCCGTGCGCCACCGCATTGCCGGCCAGCTGACGGTTCTTGCGCAGGTGGAACCCGTCGTCCTGCGAGAAGGCGATGCGCACGCCGGCCTCGTGCAGGAGCTTCGCGTTGTCGAAGCGCGCGCCGAGCTGGTCAAAATCGTTCGGCAGGTTCTCGAGCGGGTCGAGGATCACGGGCACGCCAGCCTGCGCGAGCTCGCGCGCGACGACCCAGGCCTCGGCGCCGCCCATGATCACGGGCTTCATGCCGCGCGCCTGCGCGAAGCGGACGACCGCGCGGATGTCGGAGGCGCGGTGCACGTAGAAGACCACGCGGCCGCCCGCGAGATAGGACTTGAGCACCGCGCGGCCTTCCGGCAGGAGAAGTGCCGCGGCGCCCGAGCTGCCGGGTTCGCGCACCTCGCGGATGGCCTGGTCGAAGAGCATGTACTGCGCGGCCCGGCTGCCGCCCGAGGCGTCGTGCGCGTCGCTGCCCCAGTTCACGAACAGCGAGCGGCTGCCGTCGAGCGCGGCGTCGAATCGCCCTTCGAGCGTCACGGCCGAGCCCTGGCCGAGGACGAGGCTCTCCGCGGCATACGGCGCGATCGTCGCCCAGGTCACGCCCTCGACGCGCATCACCGGCAGCACGATCGAGCGCGCGTTGAATGCCGGCGTCACGTCGAACTCCGGCCGCCACATGTGCTGCCAGGCCGGCGCCGTGAGCTCGAGCGCCGCGTCGAAGGTCGAGGACTCCTGGCTGACTTCCTCCAGGCCGAACTGGGTGACGCCGCCGAAGAGCCCGGGCGTCACCGGCCGGCCCTTTGCTTCGACGACCGTCGCGCCGGCGGATGCCGCGAGCCCGGCCCCGACGGCGGCGATGCGCCCGTCGCTGACGAGGATGTCGGCATTCTCGAGCGTGCCGGCGTCGCCCGCCGTGTGGACGCGGGCGCCGCGTATCAGCAGGTCCTCGGCGGGCGCGAGCACCGGCAGGAAGAGGAGGGCGGCGAGGATGGCGAGTCGCTTCACAGCTGGAAGTCCGATCGCGGCTTCGGTGCCGGATGCGCGCGGTCGAAGAGGAGCACGCCGTCCACGAACACGAGGTCGGCGAGTGCGTAGACGGAGAACGGCGTGCCGTTCCACACGACGACGTCGCCCATCTTGCCGGCCTCGAGCGTGCCGGTCTGGTCGAGGATGCCGAGCGCCCTGGCCGGGTTCGCCGTTATCCAGCGGACCGCGCGCTCGGGCGGGATATCGAGGCCGGCGAGCTGGCCGCGGGTCATGCCTTTCGCCGCTTCCTGGTTCAGTCGCTGGATGCCTTCCTCGGAATCCGAATGCACGATGGCGCAGCCACCCTCCGGGAAGTCGACGAGCGCCAGGTTTTCCTGGATGCCGTCGTAGGCCTCCATCTTGAAGCCCCACCAGTCCGCCCAGATCGCGCCGCACACGCCTTCCTCGGCGAGGCGGTCGGCGATCTTGTAGGTCTCGACCCCATGGTGGAACGCGGCGATTTTGTAGCCGAACTCCTTCGCGACGTCGAGCATCGTCGCCATCTCGTCGGCGCGATAGCAGTGGTTGTGCACGAGGATGTTGCCGCGCATCACCTCGGCGAGCGTCTCGAGCCCGAGGTCGCGCTTGGGTGGCTTCGGCGCGACGGCTTCCTCGTCGCCGCCCGCCTTGTCCTTCTCGTACTTCGCGAGCTCCGCGTCGTATTCCTTCCAGTCCTCCATGTAGTCGCGCGCGTCGGCGAATGCCTGGCGGTAGCCCGCGACGTTGCCCATGCGCGTCGACGGGAACTGGTCGTCGCCACCGTACACGCGCTTGGGATTCTCGCCGCAGGCCATCTTGAGTCCGTGCGGCGCGCCCGGAAACTTCATCGCCTGGTACGTCGTCGCCGGCACGGGCTTGATCGTCACGCCGCGCCCGCCGATCAGGTTCGCGGAGCCAGGCAGGAGCTGCATCGAGGTCACGCCGCCCTGGAGTGCCGCCTCGAACCCCGGGTCCTGCGGCCACACGCTGTGTTCGGCCCACACGTTCGCGGTCACGGGGTCCGTCGCCTCGTTGCCGTCGTCGAGGGCATCCACGCCCGGGCTCGCGTACACGCCCATGTGCGAATGCACGTCGATCAGGCCCGGCGTCACCCAGCGGCCCTGTGCCTCGACGATGCGGGCGCCGGCAGGCGCGTCGAGCCCCGTGCCGACGGCCGCGATCCGCCCGCCCACGATCAGCACGTCGCCGTTGTCGATGCGCGTGCCGGTACCCGTCAGCACGGTCGCGCCGCGGATGAGCGTCGGCGCGCTCGCCGCCGGAGCGTAGGTGGAGGAAAAAGGCTCGCGTCCGACGGTGGATGCGGCGGCCTTTTCCGTGTCGGCGGGCGCTGCGGCAGGAGCCTGCGGTTGCGCGGCGCAGGCTGCGGTCATGGCGGCCGCGGCCGCCAGGAGAAGGCTACGGGAACTCACGGGTGCATTCTATATACAATCGCCGTCACGCGCCCATGACACCCGAACAGCTCATCTTCCTCGCGATCGTCGCCGTCACGCTGATGCTCTTCATCAGCGAGAAGGTCCGCATCGACATCGCCGCGATGCTGACGCTGCTCGCGCTCGCCGCGACCGGCATCCTCACGCCCAAGGAGGCGCTGTCTGGATTCGCGAGCGAGCCCGCCATCATCGTCGCGTCGGTGTTCGTGATCTCCGCCGCGCTGACGGAAACCGGGCTCACCGAGCGGATCGGCGCCGGCATCGCGCGCGCCGCCGGCTCCGTCGAGTGGCGGGTCATCCTGGTCGTGATGCCGGCCGTCGCTGCGCTCGCGGCCTTCTCCCACCACCTCATGATCACGGCGATGATGCTGCCGATCATGATGCGCCTCGCGCGCGTGCAGAACCTCTCGCCCTCGCGGCTGCTGATGCCGATGTCGCTCGCCGCCTCGCTGGGCACGACGCTCACGCTCTTCAGCGCGCCGGCCTTCCTGCTGATGAACCACCTCTTGCAGACCAGCGAGCAGGAGACGCTCGGGATACTCGGCATCACGCCGATCGGCATCGCGCTGGTGCTGCTCGCGATCCTCTACATGTCCCTCAGCCGCTGGATACTGCCGAAGCGCAAGGCACGCGCGGACGAGGCGGACTACCTGCGGCTCGACCGCTACTACACCGAGCTCATCGTCGAGCCCAGGTCGCGCTGGATCGGGCAGCCGATGGCCGACTTCAACCGCTATTACGACAACCGGCTGGAGGTCGTCGAATGGCTGCGCGACGGCGTGCCCCAGCACAACAAGAACCGCGGGTCCGTACTCGCCGAGGGCGACGTCCTGTTCGTGAGCGCGACGCCCGACGAGATCGTGTCGGTCGAGAGCGAGCCGGGCCTCGCGCTGCACGCGGTGAAGAAATACGGGGAGTCGGCGGAGCGCGAGTACGACGAGTCGCCGCAGCTCGTGCAGGTGGTCGTCGCGCCGCATTCGCCGTTCATCGGCGAGACCATCGCGGCGGTCGACTTCCACAAGACTTTCGACGTGGTCGTCGTCGGCATCTGGCGCCGCCAGTCGTGGATCCGCGACCGCATGTCGCAGGTCCAGCTGCGCGAGGGCGACCTGCTAGTGCTGCGCGGCACGCCGGACCGGTTTGCGGCGCTCGCGTCGCACCACGGCTTCCTGATGATGGTGCCGTTCTCGGGCCGCCCGCGCCGGCGCCAGCATGCGACACGCACGCTCCTCATCGTAGCCGCCGTGGTGCTGGCCGCGGCTTCCGGCCTCGTGCCTGCGCAGATGGCGTTCCTCGGCGGTGCCGTCGCGCTGATCCTCACGTCCTGCGTGAGCGTCGAGCACGCCTACCGCGAGATCGACGTGCGCATCTACGTGATGATCGCGGGCGTGATCCCGCTCGGCCTCGGCATGGAGAAGACCGGCACCGCCGCTTTCCTCGCCGACCAGCTCCAGGAGCTGACCGCGGGATGGACGCCGTTCGCGGTCATGCTCGCGCTGTACTGGGGCGCGGCTCTCGTCACGCAGATCCTGTCCGACGCGGCGACCACGGTGCTGCTGGGCCCGATCTCGCTCGCGCTCGCCCTGCAGCTCGGGCTGCCGCCGCAGCCGTTCATCGTGTGCACGGCGCTCGGCGCCGTCACCGCATTCCTGACGCCGATCGGCCACCACGGGAACCTGCTGATCCTGAACCCGGGCCAGTACACCTTCGGCGATTTCTTCCGGATCGGCGTCCCGCTCACGATCCTCATCAGCCTGGTGAGCGCGTGGCTCGCGCAGTATCTCTGGCTCGACGGACCGCTGGTGCCGGCCTGGATCGGTGGCTGAGCCGGCGACCGCAGGGGCCGGACCTCACACCGCCCGGCGCGGGCGCAGCCCTTCGAGGAAGCGGACGGCGTCCTCGCCGCGCTCGATCACCTCGATGAGCGCCGATCCGACGATCACGCCATCCACATGCGGCGCCAGGCGCTCGACCTGGTCGCGATGGCGGATACCGAACCCGGCGCAAACCGGGACAGGCGAGCAGCGACGCAGCCGCGAGAGGTAGTCGAGCGTCGCCTCCGGCAGCGCGACATCCTGGCCCGTGACCCCCGTCGTCGTGAGTGCATAAGCGAATCCCTGGCTCGCCGCGCAGATCCGGCTCGCTCGTTCGGGCGGCGTCGCCGGGGCCACGAACTGGACGAGCGAAAGCGACTCGCGGTCGAGAGCGATCGAGAATTCGGCGTTTTCCTCCAGCGGCAGGTCGGGAACGATGAACCCGGCGACGCCCGCGCGTCGGGCCGCCACCGGCAGGGCGTCGAGGCCGAAGGCGAGAAGCGGGTTGAAGTAGCTCATCAGCAGCATGGGAGCTGCGAACCGGCCACCGGCGGACGTGAGCTCGGCGAGCAGCCAGCGCAGCGTCGCACCCTCCGCCAGTGCCGTCCGGCTCGAGCGCTGGATCGTGCGGCCGTCCGCCATCGGGTCGCTGAACGGCACGCCGATCTCGACGACGTCCGCAGCGGCTGCGACTGCGCAGAGCAGTTCGAGGGATCCCTCGCGACGGGGGAAGCCGGCCGTGAGGTAGGCGACGAGCGCAGGGCCGCTGCCCGCCGCGCCGCGGATGGCGGCAGTGACCGCATTCATGCTCCGTGCCCGCCTTCGGCCAGCAGGCGCTGCTCGAGCGTCTGCATGTCCTTGTCGCCGCGGCCGGAGAGGCAGACCAGCACGGCGCGTCCGCGGTGGGCGGCGGCCCAGCGGCGCACGCCCGCGAGCGCGTGCGCCGATTCGATCGCGGGAAGGATGCCCTCGGCCACGCAGCACTCGGCGAGCGCCTCGAGCGCGTCGTCGTCGCGGACCGCGGCGTAACGCACGCGACCGGTGCGCGCGAGCAACGCATGCTCGGGCCCGACCGCCGGGTAGTCGAGGCCCGCCGAGACCGAGTGCGTCTCCTGCACCTGGCCGTCGGCGTCCTGGAGCAGCAGCGAATGGCAGCCGTGCAGGACGCCCGGCCTGCCGTGGCTGATCGAAGCCGCATTCTCGCCGAGCCCGTCGCCGCGGCCGCCGGCCTCGAAGCCGAGCAGTTCGACCTCGCGGTCCCGCAGGAATGCCTGGAACAGGCCGATGGCATTCGAGCCGCCGCCGACGCAGGCCGCCGCGGCATCCGGCAGCCGCCCCGCGACGGCCAGCAGCTGTTTCCTCGCCTCGTCGCCGATGACCGACTGCAGCGCACGGACGATCGCGGGGTAGGGATGCGGACCGATCGCGGATCCCAGGCAATAGTACGTTCCGTCCGGATCCGACACCCAGTCGCGGAGCGCCTCGTCGACGGCGGCGCGCAGCGTGCGGTCGCCGCTGTCGACGGCGACGACTTCCGCGCCGAACAGCCGCATGCGGCCGACATTGGGTGCTTGCCGCGCCATGTCGACGGAGCCCATGTAGATGGAGCAGGGCATGCCGAGCCGCGCGCAGGCGGCGGCGGTTGCGACGCCATGCTGTCCCGCGCCGGTTTCCGCGATTACCCGCCTCGCGCCGAGGCGCTTCGCAAGCAGGACCTGACCGACGGCGTTGTTGATCTTGTGCGCGCCGGTGTGCGCGAGGTCCTCGCGCTTGAGCCACAGCTCCACGCCCCAGCGCGACCCGAGACCGGCGGCGCGCGTCAGCGCGGTCGGCCGTCCAGCCCAGGTCGCGAGCTCCGCCCGGAACTCTGCGAGGAATCCCCCATCCGCGAGCGCGATGCGCGCGGTGGCCTCGAGCCGCAGGAGCGGCGCGACCAGAGTCTCGGGCACGTAACGCCCGCCGTATGGCCCGTAACGGCCGCGCGCGTCCGGGAAGTCGCCGGCGACGGGGCCGTCGCCGGGCGCGGCCGCGCGCGGTTCGGGTCGCGCATTCATATCGCGGCCTCGCCATGGGTCGTTCGCGCAGCCTGCGCGAATCGCCGGATCAGGTCGTGGCCCTTGATGCCGGGTGCGACTTCGACACCGCGCGAGACGTCGACGCCCCATGGCCCGAGTGAGCGCACGAGCCGGCCGACGTTTCCGGCGTCGAGACCGCCGGCGAGAACGAGGCGCGTGCGGCGCGAGAGGACGCGGATCCCGGCCTCGTCCCAGTCCTCGCCGTCGTCGGTCGGCGGCCGCTCCAGCAGCAGCCGCCCGGGCGGATCGGCCTGCGGCGGCGCGCGGGTGCTGACGACCGGCAGCACCTGCAGAGTGCGCGGCAGCTGCAGCGAGCCGATCTCGCCGGCGTCCACCTGCAGCATGTCGGGCCGCAGCACCCGCAGGATCTCGTCCACTTCGGACTGCGACGTGCGCCGGACGACCGCACAGCAGGCGATGCGCCCGCGCACCGGTGCCGCGAGGCGGTATGCGCGCTCGGGGGTCACGCGGCGCGGCGACTCGGCAAAGACGAACCCGATCGCGTCCACGCCCGCGCCGGCGGAGGCGTTGACGGCCTCGGGCGTCGTGACGCCGCAGACCTTGATCCAGGGGCCGCTCATGCGCACCTGCCCGCGTCGACCATCTCGCGCAGCAGCGAGCGCGGGTCCGACTGCTCCATCAGCGCGGTCCCCACGAGCGCGACGCGGTAACCGGCACCCGCGATCTCGCGCGCATCCGCGGGGGAGGCGAGCCCGCTCTCGGCGACGCAGGGCACAGTGCCCGGCAGCGCGGCGGCCAGTTCGCGCAGGCGTTCCGGCCTCACCTGGAGCGTCGCGAGGTCGCGGCTGTTGACGCCGACGAGCAGGCCCTCCGGGCCATGGGCCGCCACCAGCGCACGCGCGACATGGAGGTCGGCTTCGTCGAAGGCCTCGAGCAGGAGGAACAGGCCGAGGCCGCGTGCGACCGCGACGAGCGTGTCTAGTTCGGGTCGTCCGAGGAGCCGGAGGATGAGCAGGGCCCCGCCCGCGCCCGCGGCGCGCGCCTCCGCGAGCTGGTACGCATCGACGATGAAGTCCTTGCGCATGGCCGGGAGCCTCAGGGCGTCGAGCGCGCGTGCTGCGGCGACGAGGTGGAAGATCGACCCGTCGAAGCGGCTCGGTTCCGTCAGCACGGAGACCGCGGCCGCGCCGCCCGCCGCGTAGGCGGCAGCGCGTCCCGGCAAGTCGTCGACCGGCCGTCCCGCACCGCCCGTGGCCGGCGACCGCAACTTGATCTCGGCGAACACGTCGAACCGCGGGTGCAGCCGCAGGGCCGGTGGCGGCGGCGTCGCGAGGGCGCGCACGCACAGGGTCTCGTACGACAGGCGCTGCCGCGCCGCATCGACGCGCCGGCGGCTGGCGCTCGCCATGGACTCGAGGAAATCGTGGCTCATGCGGAGAATGCCGCGAGGTTGCACAGCACGCGGCCGGCAGCGCCGCTGTCGATCGCCTCGGTGGCGCGCGCCATCGCGTCGCGCGGCCCGTCTTCCTCGCCCGCGACCTCGAGCGCGAGCGCCGCGCCCAGCAACAGGCAGTCGCGATACGGGTTGCGCGCGCCGCCTTCCAGCACGTCGCGCAGTACCCCGGCGTTGTGCGCCGGGTCGCCGCCCACGAGCTGGCCGGCCGAGCAGCGGCCAAGCCCGAATTCCTCCGGGCTGCGGGTTTCCATCGTGACGCGTCCCGGGCGCACGTCGAACAGCGTGAACGGCCCGACCGTCGTCGGCTCGTCCCAGCCGGCGGCGCCATGGACGACGAAGGCGCGCTCGATGTCGAGGCCCGAGATGGCGTCGGCCATGAGTCGCGCCGTCTCGAGGCTGAATGCGCCGAGCAGGTGGTACGGCGGTTGCGCGGGATTCGCGAGCGGGCCCAGGATGTTGAACACGGTGCGCACGCCGAGCGCCGCGCGCACCGGAGCGACCGCCTTCATGGCCGGGTGGAAGTACGGCGCGAACAGGAAGGTGAAGCCGGTCGCCGCGAGGCAGCAGGCCGCGGCGCGCTCGTCGAGCGGTAGCTTGAGCCCGAGCGCCGCGAGGACGTCGGCGCTGCCGGCGCGGCTCGAGACCGAGCGGTTCCCGTGTTTGACGACCGGCAGCCCGCAGGCAGCCGCGACCAGCGCGGTCCCCGTCGAGATGTTGAGGCTGTTGGAGCCGTCGCCGCCCGTGCCGACGATGTCGATGGCCGGGAGCCCGGCCGGCACTTCGGGCCGCAGCGCCAGCCGCCGCATCGCGCGCGCGAAGCCGCGCAGCTCCGCGGCCGAGACGCCCTTGCAGCGCAAGGTCGCGAGGATCGCGCCTGCCATCGCCGGCGCATCTTCGACGCGGGTGAGCAGCAGCAGCAGCTCCTCGGCCTGCGATTCCGCGAGGTCGCGCCGGTCCAGCAGGCATTCCAGGAATTCACGCAGTGGCGACACGGGCAATCCTTCGAGGCCGGGGACGGGAAGCGCGCGCGCGTTCACAGGCCCGACTCCGCGAGCTCGAGGGCTCGCAGCATGGCGGCGCCCTTCGAGAGGATCTCGGCGTGCTCCGCGGCCGGGTCGCTGTCGGAGACGATGCCGGCGCCCGCCTGGTAGCTGTACCGGTCGCCCTGGAAGACGAGCGTGCGGATCGTGATCGCCTGGTCCATGTCGCCGCGCAGGCCGAAGTAGCCGACGGTGCCGCCGTACAGGCCGCGGCCGGCCGGTTCCAGCTCGTCGAGGATCTGCATGGCGCGCACCTTGGGCGCACCCACCAGCGTCCCGGCCGGGAACGCAGCCGCAAAGAGGTCGAAGGCATCGCGGCCGGGCGCGAGCCGCCCGGCGACGCCGCTGACGAGGTGCATGACGTGGCTGTAGCGCTCGATCGACCGGTACGGCGCGACGCGGACGGTCCCGGACTCGGCGACGCGGCCGAGGTCGTTGCGCGCGAGGTCGACCAGCATCACGTGCTCGGCGTTCTCCTTCTCGTCCGCGCGCAGCTCCGCCTCCAGCGCAAGGTCGCGCTCCGCGGTGTCGGCGCGCGGCCGCGTTCCCGCGATCGGGCGCAACTCGGCGACGCCGGCATTGAGCCTGACGAGCGCCTCCGGCGAGGACCCGATCACGGTCACCTCGTCGAGCGCGCAGTAGTAGAGGTAAGGAGAAGGATTGACCGCGCGCAGCGCGCGATAGACCTGGAACGGGTCGAGCGCGTGGCGCCCCTCGAAGCAGATCGAGAGCACGAGCTGGTAAATGTCCCCGGCGGCGATGTGCTCCTTGGCACGGCGAACGGCGTCGAGGAAGCTGCCGCGATCTAGGCCCGGGCGTGGCCGCTCGAACCGGCTGCTCCCGGCGCACGGCCGCACGCCGCCCTGCAGCGCCCGCGTGACTTCGCGCTTCAATGCCGCGCGTTCGGCCTCGGGGCCGCCGTGCAGCAGGGCTATGCCGCGCGTGACGTGGTCGAATACCAGGAGCGATGCGGGCGCGACGTAATGCAGCAGCGGCGTCGCGGCCGGCGCGCGTCGCGCGGGCAGGCGCTCGAACATCCGCACGACGTCGTAGCCTGCGTATCCGACCAGCCCCCCGGCCAGCGGCACGCCGGCGGCTTCAGGCCGGGGTTTCGGTGCCACCGTCAGGGCTGCGCGCAGCACGGCGAGCAGCTCCGGGCCGTTCGCCGGCGCCGGCAGGCGGCGGCCGTCGAGCCGGAGTCCCTGCCCGTCGATCCGCAGGTCGAGCGCGTCGCCGAAGCCGATGAACGAGTAGCGGCCGAGCCGCTCGCCGCCCTCGACGCTTTCGAGCAGGAAGCGCGGACGGAACGGCGCCAGCTTCAGGTAAGCCGAAACCGGGGTGTTGAGATCGCCCGAGATGTCGAACGGTGCCTTCATGTTGTTTCACGCGCGCAACAAAAAACCCGTCCCGGTTGCACCGGAGACGGGTTCTGGGAATCCTGGAAAAAAACTTAGATGATCAGGTCAACAACGAGCCCAGCGCCCTCTCCTCAGGAGTGGCGCCACCAGCAAGCCGCGAAACGGGCGTTGTCGAGCATCGGTGCCAGTATTGCGGCATCGCGGAGACGGAGTCAAGCGGCGCGTCGGAATGCGCCATCCTCGCTCCACGACGCCGTCAGCACGTTCAGGATCAGCCGTCCCGCCATGATGGCCGTGAGCCCGTTCGCGAAGTCGTAGGAAGGCGCTATCTCGACGATGTCCATCCCGACGATGCGATTGCGCCGCGCCACCGTGCGCAGGAGCGGCGCGAGCTGCCGGAAATAGATGCCGCCGGGCGTCGGCGCCATGACCGCCGGCATCTCCGTCGGGTCGAGGCCGTCGGCGTCGATCGTGAGGTAGACGGCTCGGTCCCGCGGGATCGTCTCGAGGACGGGCGCCATGCCCTCGTCGTGGATCTGCTCCGCGCCGAAAAGGTGGGAGCCGAAGTCGCGCGCTGCCTGGACTTCCTTCCGCCGTGCGCTGCCGATCGCGCGCAGGCCGATCTGCGTCATCCCCGAGACGGCTTTCACCTTGCTTGCCCATTGCAGCGGGCTCGAATAGCCGCGCCGCACGCCGCCGACTTCCTCTCGCCAGTCGAGGTGGGCGTCGACATGCAGGATGTGCACCGGGCCGCCGACCGCATCGAGTGCGTCCACGACCGGAATCGTGACGCCATGGTCACCGCCCAGCACGATGAGCTGCGTGCCCTGCCGCCAGAGGCGGCGCGCCCGCGCCGTGATCGCGTCCGCGTATGCCGCGTAGTCGGTGCCGTCGTAGGCGACGTCGCCCAGGTCAAGGTGCGCGGGCAGGTTCGAGGCCAGGTCCGTGCCGACGTCGAAGTCCCAGTGCCCCGGGTTGTAGCAGAAGCTGCGCGACATGGCGCGGATCGCATCCGGCGCTTTCGACTGGTCGTTCGGGAAGGGGTCGTGCGCATACGGCTCGCTGTGGCGGATGCCGAGGAGCGCGACGCGCGCCCCCGTCCAGTCCGCCGGGTCGACGGCCACCGGCCAGTCGAGGAAGGGCCGTTCCGGCCGGAGCGTCGCCTGCAGGTCCGTCATGTCCGTTCTCCGCGTCCGGGATTGATCGTGAGCCACAGCAGCGCGGCGACGATCGACGTGACGACGCCGGTCGTGAACACCGTGTCCCAGCGGCCCTGATCGGACAGCGACGCGACGAGCGCCGTTCCGATCACGCCGCCGATGTTGCCGCCGGTGTTGAGCACCGCAGTCGCTGCCATCGAATCATTGGGCGCGAGCCGCATGGCGACGCCCCAGTAATTGCCCTCGTTCAGCTCCACGCAGGCGAACCCGAGGCAGAGCGCCGCGATCGCGGGATACGCGTTGTCGATCGAAACGGTGAGATAAAGGAAAAGCGCGGCGAGCGGCAGCGTGACGAGCGGGAGGATGCGCGGCCCGCGCCTGTCGCCGTGGCGTTGGCGCAGCCCGTCCGCGATCCGTCCGCCGGCCGCCGCGGCCGCGCCCGCGACGATGAAGGGCAGCGCGCCGAGCCAGCCGCTCTCCAGCACCGAGAGTTTCCGGTCCTGCACGAGGTACAGGAAGCTCCAGAACGTCACCAGGTAGAAGACGTAATTCATCACGAGGTAGGAAAGCGTGACGAGAAGGATCTGCGGATCGCCGAGGACGCGAACCACGCGCCGCAGGGTCAGCGGCGCGGTCGCGTCGTAAGGCGGATTGGCCGCCGTCTCGGCGAGCTCCGCGGCTTGGACCCACGGATGCTGGCCGGGCCGGTCGCGCACCACGATCCACCACAGCGCCACGAGGACGAGCGACGGAACGCTCGTCAGCAGGATCGCGGCCTGCCAGCCGTACGCCTGCATCAGCGAGGCGACGAGCGGGGAAGCGACGGCCGCGCCGGTCCACAGGCCCGTGACGAGCAGGCCGACCATCGAGGACCAGCGCCCGACCGGGTACCAGTGCCGGATCGTCCCGGCCTCCACGGGGAACAGGCCGCCGTGGGCGACGCCGAGCATGGAGCGCGCAATCACCAGAGTGGTGAACATCAGCGCGGAGGTCGCGATGAGGGGTGCTGCCGCGGTCACGACGCTCGCGACCACGCTCAGGATCCCGATCACCGCGATCGTAAGGCGCGCGCCGAAGCGCTGGCCGACGAGCCCGCCGGGGACCTGGAACACCGCGTAGGTGATCAGGAACGCGTTCATCAGCCAGCCGATGTGGACCTGCGTGAGGCCGAGCTCCGGCATCATGCGTTCGGCGGCGATGCCGATCCCCTGGCGCTGCAGGTAGCTCGCGCAGGCGAAGCCGAAGATCAGGACGAAGATGAGGCTTCGGATGCGCGGCGCGGGCATCGCGACAGCCTACACGGACGGCGTCCCGCCGTCCCGCGGGGGCTTCAGTCGATGTCGAGGCCGAGGTCGAGCGACCGCGCCGAGTGCGTGAGCCAGCCGAGGGAGATGGAGTCGACGCCGGTCTCGGCGACCGCGCGAACGTTGGCTGGCGTGACGCCGCCGGAGGCCTCGGTGTGGCAGCGACGGTTGACGGTCCTGACGGCCTGCCTCAGCTGGTCGGTCTTCATGTTGTCGAGGAGCACCGAGGTGACGTTGCAGTCGAGCGCCTCCTCGAGCTGCTCGAGGGTGTCGACCTCGACCTGCACCGGGAACGTCCGGCCGAGGTTCGAGCGCACGCGACCGACGGCCGCGGTGATCGAGCCGGCGACGCCGATATGGTTGTCCTTGATCAGGATCGCGTCGTAGAGGCCGGAGCGGTGGTTCACGCCGCCGCCGCAGGCCACCGCATACTTCTCGAGGATCCGCAATCCGGGCGTCGTCTTGCGCGTGTCCTTGATCGCGACGCCGGTGCCCTCGACCTCGCGCACGACCGCGGCGGTCGAGGTCGCGATGCCGGACAGCCGCCCGATCAGGTTCAGCATCACGCGCTCGCCCGTCAACAGCGAGCGCGCGCTGCCAGTCAGCAGCGCGACCGTGCCGCCGGCCTCGACATCGCTGCCGTCGGCCGTCGTAATCGTGGCGCTCGCCGGTTCCGGCAGCTGCGACAGGACGAAACGGATGGCGTCGACGCCGGCGATGCGGCCGGCTTCGCGGCTGCGTATCACGCCGGTCATCGGCGTGCCCGCGGGCACGATCGAGGTCGTCGTGACGTCGCCGAGGTCGCCGAGATCCTCCGACAGTGCGTGCGCGACGACCCGGATGAGTGCCTCGGCCGGGGCCTCGAGGCTCATGCCACCCGGCTCCTCGCCGGGTCGACGGATTCGACCGCCGTGGCCTGCGGCGACACAAACCCGCGGGCAGGCGTGCCCGCCGAGGGCGCCGGGAAGTCCGACCGGTAGTGCGCGCCGCGGGACTCGCGGCGATCCAGCGCTGCCGCCACCAGGAGGCCGCCGACGGCCGTCACGTCCTCCTCGGCGCGCGATTCGCAACGCCAGGCCGCGAGCCGGTCGCGCGCGGCAGAGAGGCTCGCCCCGTCGCGCAGCGGCCCGAGGCTTTCTCCGACCAGCCGGCGCAGCACGCCGAGACGAGCCGGGTCCGCGGCGGGAAGCCTTGCGCGGCGCGCCACTTCGAGCGGTCCGCGAGGCACCGGCATCGAGGCGACGCGGAGCGCGCGCGCGATGCGCTCGCCGAAAACGAGGCCCTCGAGCAGCGAATTGCTGGCGAGGCGGTTGCCGCCGTGCAGGCCGGTGCACGCGACCTCGCCGCAGGCCCAGAGCCCCGGCAGCGACGTCGCACCGTCCGCATCCGTCGCGATGCCGCCCATGTGGAAGTGCGCGGCCGCGGCGACGGGCAGCGGCTGGCGGCCCGGATCGAAGCCGGCGGCGCGAGCGATCGCGACCGCGCCCGGGAACCGCTCGCCGAGCGCGCGGATGCCCGTCGCGTCCAGGAAGACGGCGCGTCCGGCGCGCCGGCGCGCGGCCACTGCGCGGGCGACGACGTCGCGCGGCGCCAGCTCGGCGTCCGCATGGATCTCCCGCATGAAGCGCCGGTCGCGGTCGTCGAGCAACAGGGCCCCGGCGCCGCGCAGCGCCTCGGTCAGCAGCGGCTGCGGATCGCCCGCGACGGCGAGCGCCGTCGGATGGAACTGCATGAACTCGAGGTCGGCGAGCCTGACGCCGCATCGTGCCGCGGCGGCGAGGCCGGCGCCCTGCGAGCTCGCGGGATTGGTGGTGTGCTCGAAGGCCGCGCCGACGCCGCCTGTCGCGAGCACGACGTGGGGCGCGAGCACCGCGAGTCGCGATCCGCCGGCGGCCTCGAGCAGGACGCCGGCGACCCGCGCGCCGCAGGTGACGAGGTCGACGAGCGCGAATCCCTCGAGCAGGCGGATGTCCGGGCGGTTGCGGGCCGCCCATGCCAGCGCCTGCATCACCGCGGCGCCGGTGCGGTCGCCGCCCGCGTGCACGATGCGATGCCGGCCGTGACCGGCTTCGCGGCCAAGCACCAGGCTGCCGTTCGCGTCGACGTCGAATGCGACGCCGATCTCCCGCAGCCAGGCAATGCGCCGCGGCGCCGCGTCGGTCACGAGCGCCGCGACATCCTCCGCGGCGAGGCCGGCGGATACCCGCAGGGTGTCGGCCGAGTGCTGTGCGGGCGCATCGCCAGGCCCGATGGCCGCGGCAATGCCGCCCTGGGCCAGGCGCGATGCGCCGTCGCCGACCGGCGCGCCGGATGCGACGACGCAGCCCTCGAGCGAGAGCGCGGTGGAAAGCCCCGCGATGCCTCCGCCGACGACGACGGCGGGCGCGGTGATGAAGTCGTTGACCGTCACGGCCTTATGGCGAGCATCCGCGTCACGGCGAGCCTTGCGCGCTCGGCGATGGCCGCAGGTACCTTCACCTCGTAGCGCATGTGGCGCAGCGAGTCCGCGATGCCCCCGAGCGTGATCCGCTTCATGTGCGGACAGAGGTTGCAGGGGCGCACGAACTCGACGTCGCGGATCTCGGCGGCGACGTTGTCCGACATCGAGCACTCCGTGATCATCACGACGCGAGGCGGGCGGTTCTTCTCCACCCAGGAGATCATGCCGGCGGTCGAGCCCACGAAATCGGCTTCAGCCAGCACGTCCGGCGGGCACTCCGGATGGGCGATGACGCGGATGCCGGGATGGCCCGCGCGGTACTCGCGCAGCTGTGCGCCGGTGAAGCGCTCGTGCACCATGCAGCTGCCTTCCCAGAGGATGACTTCGACGCCGGTCTGCGAGGCGACCCAGCGACCGAGGTACTGGTCGGGCAGGAAGATCACGCGGTCCGTCCCGAGCGACTCGACGACGGCGACTGCGTTGCCGGAGGTGCAGCAGATGTCCGATTCCGCCTTCACTTCCGCGGACGTGTTGACGTAGGTGACGACGGGCACGCCCGGGTAGCGCTGGCGCAGGAGGCGCACGTCCGCGCCCGTGATCGATTCGGCAAGCGAGCAGCCGGCGCGCAGGTCCGGGATCAGGACGGTCTTCGCCGGGTTCAGGATCTTGGCGGTCTCCGCCATGAAGTGGACGCCGGCCAGGACGATGACGTCGGCATCGGTTTCCGCGGCCATGCGGGCGAGGGCGAGGGAGTCCCCGCGCAGGTCGGCAACGCCGTGGAAGATGTCCGGCGTCATGTAGTTGTGCGCTAGCACGACGGCATTGCGCTTTTTCTTGAGCGCCTCGATCTCCGCGATGAGCGGCGTGATCACGGCGATCTCGGCGTCCGGCAGGATGCCCGCGAGGTTGCCCACGGCACTCACTCCATTTATGCTCTGAGTGAGTATTTTAACTCAATACAGCCGCGTGCGCACGACCTCTTTGCGGAAGCGGAAAAGCTTTGCGGGACGGCCCCTTGCGGCCTTCTCGAGGCCGCGCGTCGCCTCGAGGAAGCGGCCATTCTCGACCAGCCGGCGGAAGTTCTGCTTGTGCAGGCGCATGCCGGTCAGCGCCTCAACGGTGCGCTGCAGCTGCAGCAGCGTGAAGGTTTCCGGCAGCAGCTCGAAGACGACCGGCCGGTACTTCAGCTTTCCGCGCAGCCGCCCGAGCGCGGTAGCGACGATGCGCCGGTGGTCGAAAGCGAGCTCGGTGCCGGGCGCGGACCCGTCGCCGGGACGCCGGCCGCGGTCGCGCTCGAATTCCGGCACCAGTCCCGCTTCGTACAGCAGCTCGTAACGCTCCAGCACGCGGATCGGGTCCCAGCCGCGCCGGTCGCCGAAGTTCGCCTGGACGCGGTGGCGCCGCGCGGCATCGCGCCCGGCGAAGCGTGCGAGAGCGGGCATCAGCACGCGGCCAATGATCGGCGGCGGTCCGGCGCGCTGGTCTTCCCAGGGCAGCAGGTCATAGGCGTTGACCCATGCGGCGCCCGGTGCCGGCTGGGCTTCCTTCACGAGGCCGAGATAGGCCACGGAGAGATGGCGCTTCGTGCCGTCCGGTTGCTGGCGATCACGGTCGCCGAAGGTGTAGAGCTGTTCTACGTAACCGACCGTGAGGCCGGTCTGCGCGCGGATCCAGCGTCGCAGGCCCAGTTCGAGCGTGGCGTCGCCGTCGCCGTCCAGGAGGCCCGACGGCAGGGCGGGCGCCGAGTCGGGCGAGGCGCTTGCGGTGAGGATGCGGGGCTGGCCGGCGGTGACGGCCACGATGACGGCGTCGAGGCTGAGGGCGAGGCGACGCGGCATCGAACGATGATGCCACAGTCGCCTCTACGGTCCGTCAGTGCCGGGGCGTCTCCCAGTAGCGCGGCGCCTTGTAATAGTCGTGGACGCGGGCGCGGAAGTCCTGCCCGTCGTCGCGCGTCAGGTCGTCGAGATCGGCCACCGGGGCGGCCTCGAGCTGCTCCTTCGTGAACTCGACGACGTAGTTGCCCCTTGGCTTGTCGTACTTCAGCGACGACCAGGGGATCGGATGGAACTTCTCAGCCATGCCGAGGAACCCTCCGAACGAGACGACGGCGAAGAGAATGTTGTTCGACAGCTTGTCGAGGACGATGTCCTCCACTTCGCCGATCTTCCGCCCTGACGAATCATGAACCGGCGTTCCGCAGACCTTGGTCGCGCGAATTGCCGCAGTGTGTCCGCTGGCTGTAGGCATCGTGACTCTCCTTGTATGCCCAAAAGTCGATTTGACATGAGGCTAGCCCGCCGCGGTCCCGCGTCCTGCCGGATGTGCGCGACAACCCCTGTGGGACGTCCGACGCGGATTTGTCAGGCCGC
>DATEEF010000127.1:0-39420 GCA_035281265.1 Steroidobacteraceae bacterium | reverse complement strand
ATCCACGGCGCGCCGCCCGCGCCGCAGGCGCCGCCCTCGTCGAGTGTCGGGAATCCGTGCGCGGCCGGTACCTCCGTGACGTAGCGGACCTGTTCGAGCGGCACGAACGCCTTGTAGAAGCGCAGCAGCGAATCGGAGACCGCGGCGCCGACGACCTCGTCCTTCGTGCCGTGGAACATCCAGATGCGATCGACCGTGAGTCCCGCAGGCTCGTCCACCGCGCCAATGGCGGCACTCGCGCGCAGTGCCGCGACGAGCGGCGTCTCGTCCGGTCCGCCGGTGCCGCCCGCGAGGCAATCGCGCAACGCCCGCGTGACGATGCCCTGCGCGCAGAGCCAGGGGCCCGCCGCGATCACGCCGGCACCGGCGACGTCGCGCGAGAAGGCGACCTGGTACTGCGTCGCCATGTAGCCGCCCGAGGAGACGCCGGACACGGTCAGGCTGCCCGGCATCAGCTCGAGGCGCGGCAGCTCGTCGCCCGGCGTCGGCGGCGCGCAGGCGGCGAATACGGCGAGCAGCGCAACGAGGGACGCACGCAGCGTGGCGGGGTTCATGTCGCCCGCATGATGACGCCGATCGGGATGCTCAGGCTGCGGGTTTTTCGCGTGGACCGGGCATTTCGCCGCTGACCGACGCTTCTTCCTCTTCGTAGCCTTCCGGCAGGTGGTGGGCGATGCCCTTGTGGCAGTCGATGCAGGTCTGCCCCTGCTTGAACGCCTTCTCATGGCGCCGGGCCGACACGCGCTCCTGCGCCTCGGGATCCATGTGCTGGAACTCGTGGCAGTTGCGGCATTCGCGCGAATCCGTCTCCTTCATCACGCGCCAGACGTTCTCGGCCATCTCGAGCCGCTTCGCCTCGAACTTCTCGCGCGTATCGACCGTGCCGAGGAGCTTGTGGTAGAGCTCGTTAGACGCGTACACCTTGCGCTGCAGCTTGTACATGTACGGATGCGGCACGTGGCAGTCCGGGCAGCTCGCACGGACGCCGGTGCGGTTCGAGTAATGGATGGTTTCCTTGTACTCGGGGTAGATGAAGTCGCGCATCTCGTGGCAGGAGGTGCAGAACTCCTCGGTGTTGGTCGCCTCGAGCGCCCAGTTGAAGCCGCCCCAGAACAGCACGCCCACCACGAACATCGCAATGCCCCCGGCCGGGATGCCGAGCAACCAGCGATTCTTGGGGCGCCGCCACAGCCGGCTCCAGAGGCTCTCGCGCTCGTTGTTCATCGCGTAGTCCCCCAGGCCCCCGCGCGAAGCGGCCTACTGCTGGCTGGCGAAGTAGTGGGCCAGCGCCTCGACCTCCGCGTCGGAAAGGGGCTTCAGCTTCTCGCCCATCTTCTTGCCCGGGTCGCGCTTGCCCGACCTGAAGTCCGCGAGCGCCTGCTGCAGGTACTTGAGGTGCTGCCCGGCCAGGATGCTGGCGTCGTCATCCGGGTTGCTGCCGCCGTCGGTGTGGCACTTGGCGCAGTCGCGCGCGTGCAGCGTCTTGCCGGCCGCCGCCTTCGCGGCATCGAAAGGCTGTTTCGTCGCGACGAACGGCAGCGCCGCGAAGTGCTGCGTCAGCGCCTCGACGTCGGCCGCGGACAGTTTCGCCGCGACGGCGCACATGTCGGTCTCGGGCCGCGCCGTGTCGCCCCGGCGGAACTTCGACGGGCGGCAGGGTCGCGCCTTGTCCTGGTAGGCAAGCAGGAAATCGCCGTGGACCGGCGCGGAAATGCCGGCGATCGTCGGGACGTCGTCCCACTGGCTCACGCCGTTCTTGCCGTGGCAATCCTCGCATGGCCCGGTGAGCGCCCCGACATCGGCGGCGGAGGCCGGCAACGCCAGCAGCGCGAGCACCAAGCAACCGGAGAAACCGTTTTGCAGTGCATTCATGCCGGACTCCCCCGCGACGGGCATGAATTGTCGCCGCCCCGGGCCGGGCGCAATTGACTGAGATCAAGTCCGCGCCCCTCGAAGGGTGCGCAGAATACAGCCGAAGGTTTTCCGCACCAACTGAAGGCTCGAGCGGGGGGAGGATGGCGATGTACGCATCCTCGATCGGGACGCTTAGCAGGGCGCGCGCCGGCAGCCGGACGCGCCTCGGCTTGGCTGCAATCGGCGCGCTCGTACTCATCCTGCAGGCTGCATGCACGGGCGACCAGGGTTCCGCCGGCGAGCCAGGCGCGCCTGGCCCGCCCGGCCCGCCGGGTCCGCCCGGCAGCGGCGCGACCGTCGACGTCGCGAACGCCAACGCGATCACGGCCGTCATCACCGGCGTCGCGGTGCCCGATTCGGGCCAGCCGGTCGTGCAGTTCGGCCTCGCCGATGAACTCGGCCGGCCGCTGCATGGGTTGCTGGCGAGCCAGGCCAGCTTCGTGGTCGCGCGACTCGCACCGGGCGAGAACGGCCAGTCGAGCGCCTGGCGGGCGTACACGCGGCGCACGGAGAATCCCGGCCCGGTGGGGCCCGGCACCCAGCCCGTGAACCAGGCCGCCACGGAGAATGGCGCCGGCGGCCAGTTCGTCGACAACGGCGACGGCACCTACCAGTACACCTTCGCCAAGAACATCACGAACGACCCCGACATTCCCTACGACGCGACACTGACCCACCGCGTCGGCTTCGAAATCCGCGGCCTCGCGCCGGCGATCAATCCGGTCTACACGTTCCAGCCCTCGTCCGGCGCGACGACCGGCATCTTCTCGCGCGAGATCGTCGACAACGACACCTGCGAGACCTGTCATGACCAGCTCTCGTTTCACGGCGGCGCCCGCTTCGACACGCGCTATTGCGTCATGTGCCACTCGCCGACGACCTTCGATGCGCAGAGCGGCAATACGGTCGACTTCAAGGTGATGATCCACAAGATCCATCGCGGCGAGTCGCTGCCGAGCGTGCAGCCGGCGACCCTTCCGCCCGGGCAGACGACCGGCACGGTCGGCCTGGGGCTGAGCTACGGCATCTACGGATTCGGCGCGACGCTCCACGATTTCGGTGACGTGGTCTTCCCGCAGGACCACCGCAACTGCACGACCTGCCACGAGGAGACCGACGCCGATACGCCGCAGGCGAGCAACTACCGGATCACCGTCAACTCCGCGCCCTGCGGCGCATGCCACGACGCGACCACGCAGCAGATCGTGGCCGGCGTCCCGCAAGGTCCCGCCCCCGTACTGATCAACTTCCAGACGGGGCAGGGCCACAGCGACGCGAACCTCGCGGTCCAGGACCAGGACTGCACGACCTGCCACGGGCCCGACGCGACGATCAACAACGGCGGACTGCGCACCGTGAAGGTGCACGAGATTCCCGAGAAGCTCGCGTCCGAGAAGTTCGAGTACTCCGTCGTGAGCGTCACCAGCGCCGCTCCCGGCCAGAACCCGGTCGTCACGATCAAGGTGACGGACCCGACGGCCGGCGATGCGCCGTACGACATCCAGGACCCGGCCGGTCCGTTCCAGCCGGGCGCCTCCCTCACGGTCAACATCGCCTGGAACACGATCGACTTCAACAACCGGGGCAGCGGATCCGCGCCGACGGCGGACAGCGGTACCCCGGCGCTGCCCGTGCGCATCAACTTCCTCGATCCGGCGGTCGTCAAGAACGCGGACCTCAGTTTTACCGCGACCGCCGCGGTGCCCGTGCCGCTCTACATGACGGGTTCCGGCGAGGCACTGCTCGAGGGCCGCGCGCGCGTGGACGCCAACGGGGACGGGCTGCTCGAGAACATCCCGATCGCGGCGGCGGGCCTCGTCTTCCCGATCACGGACGCGACGGCGACGCCGCGGCGGCAGGTCGTCGAGCTTGCGCGCTGCGACGCCTGCCACAACGTGCTCTCGCTGCATGGCGGCAACCGCACGGAGAACACCGAGCTCTGCACGACCTGCCACAACCCGAACAACACCGACGTCGCGCGCCGCGGTCCGCCGTGCGGCAATGACCCGGCGGACCCGGTTGCGCCGGGGCTCGGGCCGGACGACCAGGCGATCGACTTCAAGTTCCTGATCCACCAGCTCCACTCGGCGCAGTTGCAGGTCTGCGGCTTCAACAACTCGATCCACGATTTCACGGACCTGAGGTTCCCGGGCCGCCTGGCCAACTGCGAGAACTGCCACCGGCCCAATACGTACTATCCGGTCGACACGGCCATCGTGCAGGCGACCACTTTCGACGCCGGCGACCGGACGACGCTGGCCGATGACCGCGCCGTGAGCCCCAATGCGTCGGCCTGCTCGGGCTGCCACACCAGCGACCTGGCGCGCGTGCACATCGAGCAAAACGGCGGTGATTTCAACGCCGGCAAGACCGAGGAGGGCGCAATGGTCTCGGCCGGCGTCGAGTCCTGCGCCGTCTGCCACGGACCCGGCCGCATCGCCGACGTCAAGGCGATGCACGAAGTCGCTCCCTAGCAGGGACCCGTGACAGCCGCGCGCGGTTCGGCGCTTGCCGGTCTGCTCCTGACGGCAGCGTGGCTCGCACCTGCCGCGGGGGTCCGCGCACAGGAAGTCGCGGCCGATGCCGCCTACAGCCGCAACGGGGCGGACACCTGCATCAAGTGCCACGACGACACGCAGGTGCTTTCGCTTTTCAAGACGCCCCACGGCTCGCGCGGCGATCCGCACTCGCCATTCGCCGCCGGCCAGCTGCAGTGCGAGGCGTGCCACGGTCCCGGCGGCGCACACGCCGGGCGCGTCCGCAGCGGCGAGCCGCGGCCGGCGATCTTGAACTTCGGCAAGAAATCGGGCGCTCCCGCCGCCAGGCAGAACGAAGCCTGCCTCGGCTGCCACGCGGGCGCTGTTGCCGGCGACTGGCATGCCGGCGCACACGAACAGGCGAGCGTGCCTTGCGCAGGCTGCCACAGTGTCCACGCGCCGGAGGACGACGTACGTACCGTCGACCGTCAGGCGGCAGTCTGTTTCGATTGCCACGCGAGGCAGCGCGCCGAGTACGCGAAGCCCTTCCACCATCCGGTGGAGGGAAACCTGATGGGCTGCACCGGCTGCCACGGGCCGCATGGCTCGTCGAACGAGTACAGCCTGCGCCGAGCCACGGCCAACGAAACCTGTTACACCTGCCATGCCGAGAAGCGCGGGCCGTTCCTGTGGGAGCACGCGCCGGTTGCGGAAGACTGCAGCAACTGCCACGTTCCGCACGGCTCCACCCAGCCGGCCCTGCTGACGCTGCGCGCGCCCTTGCTGTGCCAGCAGTGTCACTCGCAGGCCGGCCACCCGAGCTTTGCCTACGGCCCGGAGGGGTTACCCGGCGGCGGCCAGCCGTCCTCCTATCTCCTGGCTGGCAGTTGCCTCAACTGCCACGCGCAGGTCCACGGCTCGAATCACCCGTCCGGCAGCAGGCTGACCCGATGAAACTCGCGGCCGCGATGATCTCGATGACGCTCCTCGCGCCGGCGCTCGCGGCGGGCCAGGCGGTGGATACGTCGAAGTGGACATGCAATTTCTGCCCGTTCGAAGACGGCCAGGTGCAGAGTGAAACGGAAGCGGGCAGCCTCTACGCCGAGGGTGCCGCGGCCCATTTCGGAGAATTCGACGGCATCACCGAGGACGGCGCCTATCTCGTGCTCGACGGCAGCGCAGGCGAGCGCGACGAGGACGGCAGCTTCTGGCGCGTGGGTGCCGAGGACCTGGGCCTCGACAACCGCAGCATCGCGCTGGCTGCCGGGCGCGAGGGACACTGGGAGGTCGGCGCCGGTTACGTGGCTTCGCCTTACAACCGCTACGACACGACGGTGACACCCTTCCTGGCGGGCGGAACGACGCTGGAACTGCCCGCCGGGTGGGTGCGTGCCGGCAACACGCAGCTCATGAGCGAGCTCGACTCCTCGCTGCGCAACTACGACCTCGGCACGACGCGCGACCGGTGGGCCGTGGACGGACGGCTCCGCGGCGCTTCGCGCTGGCAGACCGAGCTTCGCTTCACGCACGAGACGCGCGACGGCAACCGCCTGCGGGGCTCCAACTTCGTCACGACCGCGAGCCAGCTCGCGGTGCCGGTCGACACGACGACCGACCAGGTCGACTGGTCGGCACGCTACGCGATGGCGCGCGGCTCGGTGGCGGTGAGCTATTTCGGCTCGTTCTTCTCGAACGAGCGCAGGGAGTTCGCCTGGGACAATCCGTTCACCGCGATCGCGCCCGGTGCCGACCGCGGCCGGTCCGCGCTCGAGCCGGACAACGAGTACAACCAGCTCGGCATCAGCTTCGACCACGCGCTGGGGCCGGCCTGGCGCATCCGTTTCAACGGTTCGATGGGGCGTGCGACGCAGGACGAGGCTTTCCTGCCATACACCTCCAACCCGTTGATCGCGACCGCGGCGCTGCCGCGCGACTCTCTCGACGGCAGCATCGACGTGACCCACGCCGACCTGCAGATCTCCGGCGACCTCGGTGAGCAGGTTTCCTGGCTCGACGGGCTTCGCGGCCGCCTGGGTTATCGCTACGACGAGCGCGACAATGGCACGCCCAGCGCGCAGTACGAGACCGTGGAAAGCGACACGTTTCCGGGCGGCGTCGAGTCGAACCGCCCCTACGGTTTCCGGCGCAAGCGGCTGTGGGCAGCGGGCGACTGGGACCTCGCGCGAGCCCTGTGGCCCGAGTCCGGCTTGCCGCTGCAGCTTTCAGGCGAAGTGGAGCGCGAGGAATGGGACCGGACATTCCAGGAAGCCGGCGACACCACGGAAGACGGGGCCTGGGTGAGGCTGCGACTGACCCCGCTCGACTGGCTCTCGTTCCGGGCCCGCTACGGCGCCTCCAACCGCGACACCGATCCGTACGTTCCCGACGCGGCGGCCACTGCCCCGCAGAATCCTCTGATGCGCAAGTTCAACCTCGCCGACCGGGAACGCGACTTCTGGGACGCGGGCGTCGACTTCTCCCTCCCCGGAAGCGTTACGCTGTCGCTCGATGCTTTCCGTCGCGACGACGACTACGTCAATTCCGCCCTGGGACTGACGCGCAGCCGCGACGAGGGCGGTACGGCCGACGTTTCCTGGGCGATCTCGGACCGCGCCGCGCTGTTCGCGTATTACGGGCGGCAGGACATCGAGAGCCTGCAGAGCGGCAGCCAGTCGTTCGGCGCGCCGGACTGGCAGGCGAAGTCCCGCGACCGGTTCGAGACGGCCTCGGTGGGCTTGCGCGCCGACGGATTGCGCGAGCGCTGGAACCTGCAGTTCGACTATTTCCTGATCGACGGGCGGGGCGACATCGAAATGAGAAGCGGCGGCGCGCAGGACTTTCCGCCGCTGCGCACGCGCTCCCATGGGCCGAGACTCGAACTGGAATACCGGGCCACGCCCGCACTCGACGTTATCGGGGTGCTGCGCTACGAGCACTATGACGCGCACGACTGGGCGCTGGAGGATGTCGAACCCGATACTGTGCCCGCAGTCCTCGCGAGCGGTGCCGATCCCTACGATTACGACGCGACGCTGATCGGCCTGTCGTTCCGCTATCGTTTCGGCAGCGGGGCGGAGCCCCCGCCGGCGACGTCCGAGCCGTAAGCGACAATCACGGAGCCGACGCATCTTGCACGCCGAAGTGCAAAGCCGTGAGCGCGACGCAGACCCGCCGCCCTACCTGCTGCAGGCGTACTGGTGGGCCTACGTTCACCCGCGGGCCGTGAGGGTCTTCGAGCGCCAGTGGCTCGTCAACCTCATCCTCTGGGGGAATTACCGCCGCCTGCGCGATGCGGCCATCGATGCGCTCGGCGGCCGACTGCGCGGGAGGACGCTGCAGATCTCCTGCGTGTACGGCGACCTGACACGCCGCCTGGCGGCGAAGCTCGCCTGGGGCGCGCAATTGCACGTCGTCGACGTGCTGCGCATCCAGCTCGACAACCTCGCGCGCAAGCTTCCGGCCGGCCTGCCGTGCATGCGTGGCCCCGGCGGATCGCCGCAGCCGGGCGTTCGACTTTTCCAGGGCGATAGCGCCTCGCTCGACTTGCGCTCCGGCAGCTATGACCACGCGCTGCTGTTCTTCCTGCTGCACGAGCAGCCAGCGCCGGTTCGCCGCGACACGCTGGCGGAGGCGCTGCGCATCGTGAGGCCGGGAGGCCGCATCGTGATCGTCGACTACCATCGGCCACGCCGGGTCCATCCGCTGTACTGGACGATGAAAGCCGTGTTCCGGCTGCTCGAGCCGTTCGC
The DNA here is from genome assembly GCA_035281265.1 of Steroidobacteraceae bacterium. Classification (GTDB taxonomy): domain Bacteria; phylum Pseudomonadota; class Gammaproteobacteria; order Steroidobacterales; family Steroidobacteraceae; genus SCUD01. The sequence goes on along the minus strand of DATEEF010000127.1, from coordinate 31,280 downwards.
GCTCGACTTCTGGAACGAGGACCTCGCCCTGTCGATGCGGACCCGCGCCGCAACCGTTGAGAAACGCACTTTCTTCGGCGGCCTTTACCAGCTGGTCACGATCACGGTCTAGGCGCCAGCGCGCCGGCGCGGCTCAGGGAACGGCGCGGGCGATCGTGTCGCAGACCGCGCGGATCGCTTCGCCCCGCGACGTGGAACGGCGCCAGGCCGCGCCGATCACGCGGTTCGGCGCGGGCGGGGAGAAGGGCCGCACGGCGAGCCCGCGCGTGGCGGCAAACGGCCCTTCCGCCGCGAGCCGCGGCAGCAGCGTGAGGCCGAGGCCCGCCGCGACCATCTGCCGCAGCGTCTCGAGGCTCGTTGCCCGGAAATCCTGCTCCTCCGTGCCGACGCGCTCGCAGACCTCGAGCGCCTGGTCGCGCAGGCAATGGCCTTCCTCGAGCAGCAGCAGCTTCTCGCCCTGCAGGTCCGCGGCCTTCACGCGCTTGCGCGCGGCGAGGCGATGGTTCGCGGGCATGGCGACCAGGAAGGCCTCGGCGAACAGCGAGCGCGTGACGAGCCCGCGCGTGTCGGCGGGCAGCGCCAGGATCGCGAGGTCGAGCTCGCCCGAGAGCGTGCGCTCGACGAGCGGTTCGGTCTGGTACTCGTGGAGCATGAGCTGGAGTTTCGGCAGCGCCTTCGCGATGCGCGGTGCGACGCGCGGGAGCAGGTAGGGCCCGAGCGTCGGGATGAGCCCGACCTTGAGCGGCCCCGAGAGGGGGTCCTGGCTGGCGCGGGCCAGGGCGCGGATGTCGTCCGCGTCCTGGAGCATGCGACGCGCGCGCTCGACGACCGCGAGCCCCGCGGCTGTCAGCGCCGCACGCCGCGGCCGGCGCTCCACGAGCGGCACGCCGAGGTAGGCCTCCAGCTTCTTGAGCTGGGCGGACAGCGTCGGCTGCGACACGTGGCAGCGCGCGGCGGCGCGGCCGAAATGCCGGGTGTCGGCCAGCGCCACGAGGTATTCGAGGTCCCGGATGTTCATAGACATAGTCTATCAGACTAATCCAAACAATCGATTGTACAAATGGAACGCCGGCCCGCATCCTGTGCCCCATCGATAGGGGGCAACCCAAGGACAGGAGTGCAGCAATGCTAGGTATCGGCAGCAAGTTTCCCGCGTTCAACCTGACCGGCGTCGTCTCGAATGACGCCGCGAAGGCGTTCAAGGACATCGACAACTCGACCTACGCCGGCAAGTGGCTGGTCGTCTTCTTCTGGCCGAAGGACTTCACGTTCGTGTGCCCGACGGAGATCGCCGGTTTCGGGCGGCTGAACCGCGACTTCGCGGACCGCGACGCGCAGCTGCTGGGCGTCAGCACGGACTCGGACTTCGTGCACCTTGCCTGGCGCAAGTCCCACGCCGACCTCAAGGACCTTCCCTTCCCGATGCTCTCGGACATCAAGCGCGAGCTGACGTCCGAACTCGGCATCCTCGACCCGGAGGCCGGCGTCGCGCAGCGCGCCACCTACATCGTGGACCCGCAGGGTGTCATCCGCTTCGTGTACGTGACCGACCTCAACGTCGGCCGCAGCCCGGAGGAAGTGCTCCGCGTGCTCGACGGCCTGCAGACCGACGAGCTCTGCCCCTGCAACTGGCAGAAGGGCGAAGACACCCTGAAGGCGGCCTGACCATGGACGCACTCAGGGACCGCATCCCGGACTACGCGAAGGACCTGCGGCTCAACATCTCGACGGTGTTGACGCCGCAGGGCGCTCCCGGCCTCAGCGAGCCGCAACTGTGGATGACGGCGCTCGCCTCGGCGATCGCCGCGCGCAACGGCGAGCTCGTGCGAATCGTCGAGGCCGCGGCCGCGCAGAAGCTGGAGCCGGCGCAGGTCGAGGCGGCCCGGGCTGCCGCCGCGATCATGGGCATGAACAACATCTACTACCGGTTCCTGCACCTCGTCGAGGACGACGAGTACGCGAAGCTTCCGGCGAAGCTGCGGATGAACGTGCTCGGCAGTCCCGGCATCGCGAAAGCCGACTTCGAGCTCGTCTCGCTCGCCGTGTCCGCCGTCAACGGCTGCGGCAAGTGCGTGGCCTCGCACGAGCGGAAGCTCCGTGAGCACCAGGTCGGGCGCGAGGCCGTGCAGTCGGCCGTTCGCATCGCATCGGTCATCCACGCCGTCGCCGGCGTCCTCGACTACGAGGACGCCCGCGTCACCCCGGGGACTGTTTCCTTCGCCGCGTAGCGGCGAACGCGGACTGTCCCCTCCTGAAGAACGAGGGAGTCGACCCATGAGCAAGGCAGAATCCGCGGGCAAGTGCCCGGTCATGCACGACACGCGTGCGGCGCGGACCAATCGGCACTGGTGGCCGACCACGCTCGACATCGATGTCCTGCACCGCAATTCCCCGCTGTCGGACCCGATGGGCGGGGATTTCGATTACGCGAAGGAATTCGCGAGCCTCGACCTCGATGCCGTGATCAAGGACCTGCATGCCCTGATGACGGACTCGCAGGACTGGTGGCCGGCCGACTTCGGCCACTACGGCGGCCTGATGATCCGCCTCGCCTGGCATGCCGCGGGCACGTACCGCATCACGGACGGGCGCGGCGGCGCGGGCGCGGGCCAGCAGCGCTTCGCACCGCTCAACTCGTGGCCGGACAACGCGAACCTCGACAAGGCGCGCCGGCTCCTGTGGCCGATCAAACAGAAGTACGGCCGCAAGATCTCCTGGGCCGACCTCATGGTCCTCGCCGGCAACGTCGCCCTCGAGTCCATGGGCTTCAAGACCTTCGGCTTCGCCGGCGGACGAGCCGACGTATGGGAGCCGGAAGAGCTCTACTGGGGCCCCGAGGGCAGCTGGCTCGGTGACGAGCGCTACAGCGGCGAGCGCCAGCTCGAGGAGCCGCTCGGCGCCGTGCAGATGGGCCTGATCTACGTGAACCCGGAAGGGCCGAACGGCAAGCCGGACCCGCTCGCGGCGGCGAAGGACATCCGCGAGACCTTCTTCCGCATGGCGATGAACGACGAAGAGACGGTCGCGCTGATCGCAGGCGGCCACTCCTTCGGCAAGACGCACGGCGCGGGCGATCCCTCGCTCGTCGGCCCGGAGCCGGAAGCCGGCGCGCTCGAGGACCAGGGCCTGGGCTGGAAGAGCGCCCATCACAGCGGCGTCGGCGCGCATGCGATCACCGGCGGCCCCGAGGTCACCTGGACGCAGACGCCGACGAAGTGGAGCAACCACTTCTTCACCAACCTGTTCGAGAACGAATGGGAGCTGACGAAGAGCCCGGCCGGCGCGAAGCAATGGAAGGCGAAGAACGGCGCGGCGACCATCCCGGACGCCTACGACACCTCGAAGAAGCACGTCCCGGCGATGCTGACGACGGACCTGGCGCTGCGCGTCGATCCCGCGTACGAGAAAATCTCGCGCCGCTTCTACGAGCACCCGGACCAGTTCGCCGACGCCTTCGCGCGCGCCTGGTTCAAGCTCACGCACCGCGACATGGGACCGCGCGCACGTTACCTCGGCCCGCTCGTGCCGAAGGAAGCGTTGATCTGGCAGGACCCCATCCCGGCCGTGGACCATCCGCTCGTCGGCGATGCCGACGTCGCGGCGCTCAAGGCGAAGGTCCTCGCGGCCGGCCTGTCGGTGGCCGAGCTCGTCGCCACCGCCTGGGCGTCGGCCTCCACGTTCCGCGGCTCCGACAAGCGCGGCGGCGCCAATGGCGCCCGCATCCGCCTCGCGCCGCAGAAGGACTGGGACGTCAACCAGCCCGCGCAGCTCGCGAAGGTGCTGGAGATGCTCGAAAGAATCCGCAAGGAGTTCAACGCGTCGGCGGCAGGCGGAAAGAAAATCTCGCTGGCCGACCTGATCGTGCTGGCGGGCGGCGCCGCGATCGAGAAGGCGGCGAAGGACGCGGGCGTCGACGTGAAGCTGCCGTTCAAGCCGGGGCGCATGGATGCGTCGCAGGAACAGACCGACGTCGCATCCTTTGCGCCGCTCGAGCCGCGCGCCGACGGTTTCCGCAACTACGTGGGCCCGCGGCGGCAGTTCATGAAGCCGGAGGAGGCGCTCGTCGACCGCGCGCAGCTCCTCAAGCTGACGGCTCCCGAGATGACGGTGCTCGTCGGCGGCCTGCGGGTCCTCGGCGCGAATGCCGGCGGCTCGAGGCACGGCGTCTTCACGACCAAGCCCGGGACGCTCTCGAACGACTGGTTCGTGAACCTGCTGGACATGGACACCAAATGGCAGCCCGCGGCCGGCGCGGAGGGCGTCTACGAGGGCCGCGACCGGAGGACGAATGCGATCCGGTGGACCGGCACGCGGGTCGACCTGATCTTCGGCTCGCACTCCCAGCTGCGCGCCCTCGCGGAGGTCTACGCGGCCGCGGATGCGAAGGAGAAGTTCGCGCGCGACTTCGTCGCGGCCTGGGACAAGGTGATGAACCTGGACCGCTTCCCGGCGACCTGAACCGCTCCCCCGGCAGCCGCATTCTTGCGCCGGTGCCGATGCCGGCGCAGGATGCGGCTCTCTTCGGTCGAGGGGGCTCACCATGAACTGGAAGATCGTCTTCATCGGCGGCGTCGCGTTTTACGTCGCGATGTTCCTCGTCTCGTTCGGCACCGGCTACCTCATCCATTCGCCGGAAGGCGTCCTGTTCGAAACCTACAAGGCGACGGCCTCGTTCTGGCGGCCGGAGCTGAACGCGGACCCGCCGGACATGGGCGCGCTCATGCCCATGTGGATCGCGACGGGCCTCGTCAGCGCGCTGATCGGCGCCGGCATCTATTCGGTCGTGCGTACATCGCTCGCGGGCCCGGCCTGGCAGCGAGGCCTCAAGTTCGGGGTGATCGCCGCGCTCTTCGGCCTGATCAACGCGCTCGGCTACCGCGGCGTGTTCAACCTGCCGGACGACATCTGGCAGTGGTGGATCGTCGACGCCACTGTCCTCCATCTCGTCGGCGGCATCGTGCTCGGAATCGTCGCCGAGAAAGTCTCGCCGGTGCGGGGCTGAACGCATGTACCTGTGGCTGAAGTTCCTGCACGTGCTCGCGGTCGTGATGTTCCTCGGCAACATCGTGACCGGCGTGTTCTGGCACCGGCACGCCCTGCGCACGCGCGACCCGAGGCTGCTCGCTCACGCCATGGACGGCGTGAGGCGCAGCGACCGGCTCTTCACGATGCCCGGCGTCTTCCTGATCCTCGGCAGCGGCATCTGGGCCGCCATCCAGGCCGGCTTCCCGCTGCTGGGCACGCCCTGGATCCTGTGGACGATCGTGCTCTTCGCCATCTCCGGCATCACGTTCGGCACGCGCATCGCGCCGATCCAGAAGCAGCTCCACGCGCTCGCGGAGGCGGGCACGAAGGGCGGTGCCTTCGACCTCGACGCTTACGAGCGGCTGTCGAAGCGGTGGGAATTCTGGGGGTGGGTGGCGATAGCGACGCCCGTCGCGGGCGTCGCCCTGATGGTGCTGAAGCCCGCCCTCTAGGCGCGGCGGCTAGCGCAGCGCGCGCAGCGACGCCAGTGTTTCCTGGCGGAGCGCATCGATGGCGCCGTCGATGCGCCGGAACGACGCTTCGTCCTCGGCGAGGGTCTCGACGTTCGCTTCCCAGGTCGTCCGCAGTTCCGCGGCGTCCTGCGCGACCTCGGCGGGCATGATCGTCGCGAGGTCGTTGATCGTCAGCACGTCGGCCCAGCCCATGCGCGGGTCGCCGCGCGCGTCGCCTTCGGCGTAATGCGCGTAGAAGATGATCTGCTGCAGGGAGCCTATCTCGCCGAGCAGCTCGATGCCCGCGACGCGCACGTTGCGGTTGCGCTCCGTGCGCTCGTTGCGCCAGGTGTTGTAGCCGAGCGCGGAGAGGGCGACGACGAGGCTCGTGAGGGCGACCAGGTTGTCGCGGAGCTGCCGACGCACGGGGTTTCCCGTCAAGGTTGCGGTGTCAGGCGCCATACGATCGTCTGGTTGTTCGCCGGCATCCGGTGATCGGCCTTCAGCCGGAAACCCGCGCGGCGCGCGAGCCCGTCCACGGCCTCGAAATCGCGGATGCCGGATTGCGGGTCGCGTGCGTGCAGCATGCGGTCGAAGGCTTCGTTGGACGGCGAGGTATAGGCGCCAGCGTAGCGAAAGGGCCCGTAGATCGCGAGGACGGCGCCCGGCTTCGCGACGTCGGGGAGCCCCTCGAAAAACGCCTCCACCTGCGGCCAGCTCATGATGTGCAGCGTGTTGGCGGTGAAGACGCCGTCCACCTTGCGCACGTCCCAGGGCCGCACGGTCACGTCGATTGCGACGGGCGCGCGCAGGTTCGACGGGCCCTCGTTGAAGATGCGCTTGCGCAGGGCGGGCATCTCGCCAGGCACCTCCGAGGGCTGCCAGACCAGGTCCGGCATCGCGAGCGCGAAGTGCACGGCGTGCTGGCCCGTGCCGCTGCCGATCTCGAGCACGTGCGTGCGGCCGGCGAACTCCTTGCGCAGGACCTCGAGGATCGGCCCCTTGTTACGTTCGCTGGCTTCGCTCGTCGGCAGCATGCCCCCATTGTGCTCCATGGCGGCAGAACGCGAATTGTCGTTGTCATGGCGCGCACTTCGCCGGCGGGACCCCTCCGCTCGCGCGGCCGGAATGAACGCGCTCGCCTCGGGGTCCCGCAACGGCTCGCGCGCGCCATGCCACGGCACATCACGCCCGGCCCGCCGGGTCCCGCGGGCCGCGCGAGAATCGCTATCGCAAGGCGAGTGCCCAGGCGAGCGCGACCAGCGCGACCGCCGCGATTCCGGCGGCCCACTGCAGGCCACTGCGGCCCGGCGCGGGCATCGGCAGGCGCGCGCAGATCGCGCCGATCGCAGCGCCGACCGCGAAGCCGGCGAAGTGGGCGAGGATGTCCGTGTTCTCGCCGCCCGTGCCGGTGAATGCGAGCAGGGCGAAGCCCGCGAGGAGCGGCGATGCGTTCCGCATCCACGGCGTCCAGTTGCGCAGGTGGCGCCGCCAGCCGTAGGCCGCGATGAGGCCGAGCGAGGTGAACACGGCGGTCGAGGCGCCGAGCAGGTAGTGCTGCGGCGGGTGCAGGAGCGCGTCGATGCCGTAGGCGAATCCCGCGCCGACGACGATCAGGAGCCAGGCGAGGCCGGGCCCGAAGAGGCGCGCGGCGGGGTAGCCGAAGAGCCCGCCAAACACGAGGTTCGACAGGAGGTGCGGCATGTCCGCGTGCAGCGTCAGCGCCGTGAGCACGCGCCACCACTCGCCGCGCTCGAGGAAGCCTGCGTCGAGCGCGCCGTTCGACACCCAGTTCTTGTCGAAGGCATAGCTCACGGTTGCGAGAGTCGCGACGACCTGCACGAGCGCGTAGCCGATGACGCCGTACAGCGCATGCGGATGGCTCGGCCAGACCACGGGCGGCTGCGCCGGGCGGCGGTTCTCGCGCAGGTAAGCTTGAAGCTCGCGCGCGGCGCGCGCATGGTGCTCGGGCAGGACCCAGAGGCTCGCGCCCGTCGCCGTCGTGCGCCGCTCGTAGGGAATGCCGATGGCATCCAGCAGGAAGGCGCAGTCCGCGCACTCCTTGGGCGGCATCTCGGGGGTCAGCGGTATCCGGTTGGTCAGGATCACGGCGCGGGGAACCGTCCGGGGCTCTGCGGGTCTTCCAGAATGATGCCGGATCGGCCGGTATCAACTACAGTGACAGCATTCCCGCACCATTCCGAGGTTCCTGCCATGTTCGGCGAGAAGCGCGAGTTCGAGACGCCCCGGGACGAGAACCTCGGCCGCTGGATCATCGGGGGCGCGGTCGTCGTTGCGCTGGCGATCGGGGCCTGGTTCTGGCTGAAGCGCGAGCCGGCGCCCGAGGCGCCGCCCGCGCCGCCGCCGGCGGCCGCGGAGCCCGCGATCAAGAACCCCATCGTCACGCCGGACGACATCGACCCGAACCTCTCCGCGACGGAGCAGGTCGCGACGCTGATCGGGACGCCGCGATTCGAGTCGCATTTCGTGCCGGACGATTTCGTGAAGAAGATGGTCGCGACGATCGACAGCCTCGCGCGCTCCGACGTCGCCGCCCGCATGAATCCCGCCAAGCCGCCGGCCGGCAAGTTCACGACCGCAGGCGAGGGTGATGCGATCGTGCTCGGCGCGGCGAACTACGCGCGCTATGCGCCCTGGATCGAGCTCGTCGACTCGCTCGACGCCCAAGCGACCGCGGCGCTCTACAAGCGCCTCTACCCGCAGTTCCAGGCGGCCTACGAGAATCTCGGCAATCCCGACGCTTATTTCAACGACCGCCTCGTCGAAGTGATCGACCACCTGCTGTCGGCGCCCGAGGCGCCGGCGACCATCGCGCTGGTGCGCCCGAACGTGTTCTACGAGTTCGCGGACCCGAAGCTCGAGGCCGAGTCCTCCGGCCGCAAGCTACTGCTGCGCATGGGGCCGGGGAACGCGGCACGGGTCAAGGCGAAGCTGCGCGAAATCCGCGGGCTGATCGCGACGCAACGCTAGCCGGCGGGTTCCCCGCGCTCGAGGATCTCCGGCTCGATCGTGAGCAGGACCGCGGCGTCGCCCGAGACCTTGCGCGAACGACCCTTGAGCCAGCACACCGCGCCCGTGCCGAGGTCCCAGCCGGGCGTGCGGCCCTCGACCAGCTGCGCCGCGACTTCGCCGAGCGTCGGCTGGTGGCCGACGACGAGCACGGGACGCTTGCCCGACGGCCAGCCCGCCGCGCGCAGGATGTCGGTGACGCCCGCCCCGGGCGCGACGAGATCCTGGGTCTCGAACGAGCGGCCGAGAGCGCGCGCGGTCTCCTGTGCGCGCCGCGCCGGCGAGACGACGATGCGCAGCTCCTGCGGCAGCCGCGGCGCGAGGAAGCGCGCCATGCGCTCGGCCTGGCGTCGCCCGCGCTCGGTGAGCGGGCGCGCGAGGTCGGGCTCCCCGGATGCGGCCTCGGCATGACGCCAGAGCAACAGTTCCACCGTCAGGACATCCGTCGCACGAGCAGCTGGCGGCCCACGGCCTCCCACTGCCGCGCCTCGGACTCCAGCGCCGCGGTGGTGAGGGCGTTCCGCGCGAGCCAGGACTTCGGCATCTCGAGGGAGTAGCGCGAATCGCCCGCGAGGACGCGGAAGGCCGGAAGCCTGACGGCCCTGCGGCGCCGCAGCAGCGTGGACGCGAGGCGCAGCGCGAACACGAGGTGCCAGTCGCCGTTCTCGATGCCGCCGGCCTCCAGCTTCTCGAGCTTGCCGCGATGCGCGAGCACGATGCGCGCAAGCCGCTGCTGCTCGATGCGCGAGAAGCCCGGCATGTCGGCATTCGACAGCACGTAGGCGGAATGCTTGTGGTACTGCGCATGCGCGATGGAGAGCCCCACTTCGGCGAGCCGAGCGGCCCATTCGAGCAGCTTGCGGTCCGGGTCGTCCTCAGGCAGCGCCTTGCTCCCGAGCTGGTCGTAGATGCGCAGCGCGAGCTCCGCGACGCGTACCGCCTGGGCGCCGTCCACCTGGTAGCGGCGCATGAACTGCGTGACCGAGGCCTCGCGCATGTCGTGGTGCATCACGCGGCCCAGCAGGTCGTAGAGCACGCCGTGCCGCAGCGCCGCCTCGGAAACCGCCATCTGCTCGATGTCGAGCTCCTCGAACACCGCGTACATGATCGCGAAGCCGCCCGGCAGCACCGCGGCGCGCGCGGACTTGAGCCCGGGAATGCGGTCGGGGTCGGCGCGCCCCGCGTCGAGGAGCAGGTCCCAGAGCCGGTCGAGCCCGTCGCGCGTGATCCCGTGCGCGGCCCACTTGTTCTCGACCAGGATGGCCTCGATGCTGCGCGCGCTGCCGGAGGAGCCGACGGCCTCGCGCCATCCGGCGCGCCGGTAGCGCTGCGACACGACGGACACCTCCTGGCGTGCCTCGAGCAGGGCGGACTTCAGCCCCTTCTTGTCGATGCGCCCGTCCGGAAAGTGCCTGAGGCTCGAGCTGACGCAGCCCATGTAGAGGCTTTCCATCAGCTTCGGCTTGAGCCCCTGGCCGACGATCAGCTCGGTCGAGCCGCCGCCGATGTCGACGACGAGACGGCGCTCCTCCGTGGGCGGCAGCGCGTGCGCGACGCCGAGGTAGATGAGGCGCGCCTCCTCGCGGCCCGCGATGACCTCGATCGGGAAGCCGAGCGTCTCGCGCGCTTCGCGCAGGAAGGCGGCGGAATTCCGCGCCACGCGCAGGGCGTTCGTGCCGACGGCGCGCACGGCGTCACGCGGCAGGCCGCGCAGCCGCTCGTGGAACCGGGCGAGCGCCTCGAGCGCGCGCGCCTGGCTCGCGCGATCGAGCTTCTTGTCGGCGGTGAGGCCGGCGCCAAGCTGGGTCTGTTCGCGGAGCGTGTCGAGCGGGTAGATCTGGCCGTCCACGATGCGGCCGACCAGGAGGTGAAAGCTGTTGGACCCGAGGTCGACCGCGGCGAGGGTTTCGTGGCGCGCCATTCGCGGGGCACGGTAACACCCGCCCGCGCGGCGCGTAAACTGTGGCTGTCATCGGGCTGTAACGTCGCGAACGGATGCTCATGCGCCGCATGGCGGCTAAATCGGCGGCCCGCGTGCCGCTCCTCAACCGCGAGCTCGGCATCCTCGCGTTCAACCGCCGCGTGCTGGCGCAGGCGGCGGACGAGGCCGTGCCGCTGCTCGAGCGGCTGCGCTTCCTGACGATCGTGTCATCCAACCTCGACGAGTTCTTCGAGATCCGCGTCGCCGGCATCAAGGAGCAGATCCGTCTCGGCATCTCGGACCCGGGACCGGACGGGATGACGCCCCGGGAGACGCTCGCGATCGTGAACCGCGAGGCGCGCTCGCTCGTCGCCGCGCAGTTCGACCTCCTGAACGACGTGCTGCTGCCGGAGCTGGCGAAGAACGACATCCGGTTCCTGCGGCGCGGCACCTGGAACGACGCGCAGCGCGCCTGGGTGCACGCCTACTTCACGCGGGAGGTCCTGCCGGTGCTGACGCCGATCGGGCTCGACCCGGCGCACCCGTTCCCGCGCGTCTACAACAAGAGCCTGAACCTGATCGTGGAGCTCGAGGGTCGCGACGCCTTCGGCCGCGGCTCGCGCGTCGCCATCGTGCAGGCGCCGCGCATCCTGCCGCGCGCGATCCGCCTGCCGCCCGCGATCTCCGACGGTGAGTACTCGTTCGTCTACCTCACCTCGGTGCTGCACGCCCACGTGTCGGAGCTGTTCGCCGGCATGACGGTCAAGGGCGCTTACCAGTTCCGCGTGACGCGCAATTCCGACCTCTTCGTCGACGAGGAGGAAATCAAGAACCTGCGCATCGCGCTGCAGGGCGAGCTGGTGCAACGGCACTTCGGAGATGCCGTGCGCCTGGAGGTGGTGGAAGAGATTTCTCCCGCCATGATCGACTTCCTGCTGCAGCAGTTCCAGCTCGACGAGCAGGACCTCTACCACACCGACGGGCCGGTGAACCTGTACCGCCTGCGCGAGGTACTGACCGAGATCGACCGGCCGGACCTCAAGTACCCGGCCTTCAATCCGTCGGTGCCCGCGGCGCTCGAGGTGGGCGACGACGACCTGTTCGAGACCATCGCCCGCCAGGACGTGCTGCTGCACCATCCCTACCAGTCGTTCGGCCCGGTGCTCGACTTCATCCGCTCGAGCGCGCTCGACCCGCGCGTCGTCGCGATCAAGCAGACGGTGTACCGGACGGGCGCGACCTCGGAGCTGATGCAGATCCTGATCGACGCAGCCCGGGCGGGCAAGGAAGTCACCGTCGTCGTCGAGCTGCTCGCGCGCTTCGACGAGGAGGCGAACCTCAACTGGGCCGCGCAGCTCGAGGCGGTAGGCGCCCACGTCGTCTACGGCGTGGTCGGCCACAAGACGCACGCGAAGATGGCGCTGATCGTGCGCCGCGAGCCGGGCGCGGAGGGCGCGGTCCTGAAGCGCTATGCCCACCTCGGCACGGGCAACTACCACGCCTCGACGGCGCGCCAGTACACGGACTTCGGCCTGCTGACCGCGAACGAGGACATCTGCAGCGACGTGAACGAGGTGTTCACGCAGCTCACGGGCCTCGGCCGGGCGGGCCGGCTCAAGCACGTCTGGCAGTCGCCCTTCACGCTGCACAAGCGCGTCTGCGAGGCGATCCGCAACGAGGTACGCATCGCCGGAGAGGGGAGGCCTGCCCGGATCGTCGCGAAGATGAACTCGCTGGTGGAGCCCGGGATCATCGACGAGCTCTACGCAGCGTCGAAGGCTGGCGTGAAGATCGACCTCATCGTGCGCGGCATCTGCGCGCTGAAGCCGGGTGTCGCGGGACTTTCCGAGAACATCCGCGTGCGCTCGATCGTCGGGCGCTTCCTCGAGCACACGCGCATCTTCTGGTTCGCCAACGACGGCGCCGACGACGTGTGGCTGTCCTCGGCCGACTGGATGGACCGGAACTTCTTCCGGCGCATCGAGCTCTGCTTCCCGGTCCTGGACCAGCGCCTGAAGCGCCGCGTGATCAAGGAGGGCCTCAAGCCCTACCTCGAGGACAACTGCCAGAGCTGGATCATGGACGGCGAGGGCGGCTACCGACGCCAGCAGCCGAAGTCCGGCAGGCGCTACTCCGCGCAGGAAGAGCTGCTGTCGCTCCTGTCCCTCTCGGGCTAGCGACCCAACAGACGGTTCAGCGTCGGCACGACCTCGGTGAGAATGCTGAAGTGCCCGAGTGCGTCGCACAGCTGGAGGCGCGAACCCGGAATGAGGCTCTGGGTGTGACGGGCTTGCGCAATGGGAATGAAAGTGTCGTGTGTGCCGTGCAGCACGGCGACTGGACAGGCAATCTTCCTGACGTCGAACGAAACCCATCCCCGCCCGTCTGCCAGGCGATCGTCGACGTAGCCGTATAGCCCCTGCGCGAACATCTCCGGGATGAACGAATCCCAGGAGCGCGCCCAGCCGGATTCCTCGAAGAAACGCTTGTCGGAATCGGCGAGCGGAATGATCGGCGAACCGAGGCGCGTCATCTCGCCATGCGATCCGAGCTGCTGCGCCACGATCGCGTGCGCCGCCTCGCGGTCCGGCGCATCCCAGATCTGGCTCGGCAGCGGCATCATGGCCCGCCCTTCCGCCCAGCGCATGTCCGTGACCGCGCAGCAGGCGACGACGCCCATAACTCGCCGTGACTTCGCGGCGACCGCGAGCGCATGCGCGCCGCCGGTCGAAATTCCCACCGTCGCAAAGCTGTCGACTCCCAGCTGGTCCGCGACCTCCAGGGCGTCGGCGGCCCAGTCACCAATCGAGCGGCCAGGCCACGGCGTCGAAGCGCCGTAGCCGGGACGGTCGATGCCCACGACGCGCAGGCCGGACTCGGCAAATGTGCCCGCGAGATTTTCGGGCTCCCGCCGGCAGCCGGGGCCGCCATGACACCAGATGACCGTTACACCGTCCCGTGCACCGAATTCAGCTACGCCGACCTTGCGGCCATCCGGCATGATCAAAGTGGTTGATTTCAAATTGACCCCGGTTTCGGCCCTATTGCGTCGCAGCGGCGACCTCGAGCGCGATTCCGCGCGCCGCGAACCTTTCCGCGAGTCCGGCATCGAGGAACGCGGCGGCGGCGGCATGGCGGCGCAGTACCGCGTCCATGTGGGCGAGGCACAGTGCACGGGCGGTTGCAGTCGACTTCGATTCGCTGCAAAGCTCGGCCATGGGACGCATGGCTTCCCCGAGTGCGAGCGCGTCGATTTCCGGGTCCGGGTGCTCGCCGCTGAGGTAAGACTTGCGCATGAGCTCGTGCACGTACGCGGCCCCGTCCACGAAATGCATGTGGCCCGCCCGGCCCAGCACGGCAAGGCGCTTGGGCGGCGGAAGCCGGTCATGAAGCTCGCGCAGGTCGGCAAGTATGACGATGGGATCGACTTCGCCTGCAAGCAGGAAAACTGCGGGCCGCTGGCTCCAGCCGTCGAGCCGCAGCAGGGACTGCAACCGCCGAACCTGCGGGGTGGGGCTGCGCTGCCCGTACATGGGGCAAATCGCAAATGAGGCAACGAAGCGCCTATCGAGCGAATTCGTCGCGAGGGCCGTGAACCCGCCCATTGATACGCCCATCGTCCCGATGCGTGTCGCGTCCAGCGTGATGCCCAAGGTCCGTGCGGCATCCAGGATGCCTTCGGCGGTTGCGACAGCCTGAGCGGGCCTGTTGGCGGCCGACTCGTCGATCGGTACGTTGGCCGACCGTGCACTTCCCCCCATTGATTGCGGCAGGTTGTCGACGACGTTGTCACCGGGGAAATCGGGCGCCGCGACGGCATAGCCGTGACTGGCCAGGTGGGTGCAAAGATGCGTGGCCTCGCGGCGATGTCCGTATCCGCCATGGAAGTACAGGACAAGCGGCAGCGGCGCATGGCCGTGCGCGGGTTCCGAGTCCCGCACGGCGTCCTGGGCCAGTCGGGGCAGGCCTTCTGCGGCGGTAAATGCGTCACGGCTCGCTGGGTCGAGATCCGCACCGCGAAGTCTTGATGCCGCGGGATACCAGAACTCGGTGACGAGGGACCGCCCCGAGCGATCGCTCAATTGAACGGTCCGTACCCCGGCTGGATTCGCCCCACGAGCGAATGGATCGTAGGTCGCGGAGATATCGCTCACTGAAGGCCTTCCCAAGTACCTTCGCGGCGCGGATCCGCTCCGCCCGTCACGCCGTGGCTGCCAATGACGACACCGTGCAGTCCGGACTCCTCGCCGCGGCCCGACTTCACGGCGACGCCGCGCTCGGCGAGCCCGTTCGCGACGCCCGGCGGAAGCTTCGCGACCTCGCCGTAGTATTCCTCCCCGCGCGCGATGAGGTTCGGCAGCTCGATCGCCTGCTGCAGCGGCAGCTTCCAGGCGAGGATCCCGACGATCGTCTTCGCGTTGTAGGCGAGGATGGACGAGCCGCCCGGCGAGCCGAGCGCGGCAACCGGACGGCGCTTCGCGTCGAGCACGATCACCGGGGCCATCGATGAGCGCGGGCGCTTGCCGCCGGCGACCGCATTCGCCACCGGCTCGCCGTCGACGACCGGCCGGTAGGAGAAATCCGTGAGCTGGTTGTTCAGCATGAAGCCGCCGACGGCACGGCCCGAGCCGAACAGCGACTCGACGGTCGTCGTCATCGAGACGATGTTGCCCTCGCGGTCCACGATCACGAAATGGGACGTGCCGCTGGCCTCGATGGTTGCATCGGCGCCGCGTTGGATGGGCGCGGGATCGCCGGCTGCGGGCGCAGGGCCAGGCGTCGCACCGATCAACCCGGCCCGGCCCGCGAGGTAGCCCGCGTCTAGCAGGCCCTCGACCGGCACCGGCACGAAATCCGGATCGGCGATGAACTTGTCGCGATCCGCGTACATGAGCCGGCTCGCCATCGCGAACAGGAACCAGGCCTGCGGATCGTTGGGCGCCCGCGCCGCGAAGTCGGTGTGGTCCAGGATGCCGAGCATCTCGAGCAGGGCGACGCCGGACGAGGGTGGCGGCGGCACGCAGACGATGTAGACGAGGTAGGGGCCGCAGACCGGGTCCGTGATCTTCGGCTGGTAGGCGTCGAAGTCGGCGGGCGTCAGCGTGCCGGCGCGCGGCTCGGCGCGCGTGCGCGCGATGATCGCGTCGCGCAGCGGCGGCTCGAGCAGCGCCCGCGGCCCCTGGCCCGCGATGCGGCTGAGCGTTTCCGCGTACGCCGCGTTGCGGTACAGGTCGCCCGCCTGCAACGGCGTGCCGTCCGGGCGCGAGAAGATGGCTCGAACGTCCGGCTCCTGCGATTGTGCGAAGTCGCCGTTCACGAATCGCGCGAGGCGCTTCGGCACCGGGACGCCGTCGCGTGCCGCGCGTATCGCCGGGTCGAAGAGCCTCGACCAGGGCAGGGCGCCGTGGCGCGCATGCACCGCGCCGAGCATCGCGATCGCGCCCGGCACGCCGGTCGAGCGGCCCGACACCACCGCATCCTCATAGGACATCGGCTCGCCGTTGCCGTCGAGGAACATGCCCGGCGTCGCGCCGCGCGGCGCGGTCTCGCGGCCATTGAACGCCGTGATCTTCCCGGTCGCGGCGTCGTAATAGAGAAGGAACCCGCCGCCACCTATGCCGGAGCTTTGCGGCTCCACAAGGCCCAGCATGGACTGGACCGCGACCGCCGCATCGGCGGCACTGCCGCCTGCCGCAAGGATCTCGATGCCCGCCGCGACTGCATGCGGATTCGCGGCAACGACGCCGGCTTTTGGCGCGGCCTCGACCGGCGCGGCGGTGGCGGCCGGTGGCGTCGCGGGCGGAACCGGCGGTGCTGTGGGCGGAAGGGGGGTCGTGCAGCCCGCGAGCGCGGCGGCCGCAAGCAGGTAAACGAATCGCATGACCGTCATTCAGCCACGTTCCGCGCGCCGCGCCAACCCGCATCGCGCGCGGCGAGCTCGGCCCTGGCATCGAGCGGCTCGCCGTCGATGGCCGCGTCCACCGCCTGCAACACCTCGAGCGGCATCGCGGCCGCCGTGCGCATGCCGGGTTCCTGCGCCGGCGCGTCGGCCAGCACCGCGAGCTCCCATTGCGCACCGCCGAAGCAGGCGAGGCCCGCGACGGGCGCCTCCTGCTGCAGGTGGAACGTGCGGCAGAAGCGGCCTGCGCGGTCGCGGAAGCTGATGCCGATGTTGACGTCCGAACCACCCGGCAGCGCCGCGAGCTCCGTGGTCAGCGCGCGGTCGAGCTTGCCGCGCGCGACGAGCCTGCCGTCGACCGACGCGTACGGCGGTGACGGCTCGTGCAGCAGCAACACGCCGACGAACAGCGCGACGACCACGCTCGCCGCGAGCATCCACTGCGCCGTGCCCCAGCGGCGCATCGGGGTGTCTCGAGCCTCGCGTCGGGCCGCGAGGTCGGTGACTTTCGCCGGTTGCGCGTCCGCCAGGAGTCCGCTGAGCCGTTCCGGGACCGGCTCGCTCGCGACGCGCTCGTAACCGGCACGGACCCGCGCCGCGAGGGCGCGGTGACGCTCGATCGCGCGCGCGAGCTCCGGATCGCTCGCAATCGCGGTGGCGATCTCGGCGCGTTGATCGGCATCCAGCTCGCCGTCCGCATAGGCCATCAGGGTTTCGTCGGAGTACTTCACGCCTCACCTCCGCCGCCGAGCAGAGCCTGCAGCGTTTCGCGGCCCCGCGCGAGCCGGCTCGTCAGCGTGCCGATCGGGATCTCGAGCGCCGCGGCGGCGTCCTTGTAGGAGAGGCCCTCGACCAGCACCAGCGCGATCGCCATCCGCTGCTCCTCGGGCAGCTGTGCCATGGCCGCTTCGACCGAGAGCGCGATGTCCCGCGCCGCAGCGGAGGCATCGCCAACGGTCGCGCCGGCCTCTTCAGGGGCGTGGACGCGTTCCCGCCGGCGGCGCGCACGCACTTCGTCGATCCAGGCGTTCTTCATGATTCCGAACATCCAGCTGTCCATGCGCGAGCCGGGCCGCCATTGGCCGGCATGCGTCAGGGCCTTTTCCACCGCCACCTGCACGAGGTCGTCCGCGTCGGCGACGTTCCGCGTGATGACGCGCCCGAACCGCCGCAGCCGCGGCAGCAGCGCCGCGAGCTCTGCGCGAAACCCGTCGGTCGCAGGCGCCTCGCTCATGATGTCAAACGTCCGGCGTGGCCCGGTTGTTCCATCGGGAAGAAAAATCCTGCACGAAACGTTTAGGAATCAGGCACCGGGCGCCGGGATGCTAGCATTTCCCGCAGCCGACCCGGCCAAGGAGCGGGCATGAACCGGCTGTCACAGGCCCTCGCAATCCTGGTTGCCGCGGCCGCCGCGGCGGTCGCCTGGGCACAGGTGAGCCTGCCGGGCGCGCCGCTTCCGCAGTCGCCGCTGCCGCGCCTGCCGTCGGTCACCGACCCCGTCGCCGGCACGCTGAAACCCGCGAGCGCGGCACTCTCCGAACTGCGCAAGCTCCGCGTGCGGGAGCTGCTGCGCACCGAACGTGACACCTTCGAAGCGGGGCCTGGCGGCCAGCCCGTCGTGCGGCGGCAGGTCGGCGCGCTGGCGCCATCGCCCGCGGCGCTCGAGCGCGCGAAAGCGGCGGGATTCACGATTCACGGATCGCACGCGCTCGAAGGCCTCGGCGTGACCCTCGTCGTGCTGGAAGCACCGGACGGCGTCTCGACGCGGAGCGCACTCAAAAAGTTACGCGAGCTGGATCCCCAGGGCGAGTACGACTACAACCACGTCTACCTGGAATCCGGCTTGCAGTCCGAGCGTCCCGCTGCGACACCGGCGCCGGCGCCGCCTGCATCGCCGGCCGCAGCCGGCGCGCGTATCGGCCTCATCGACAGCGGCGTGGACGGGTCGCATCCCGTGCTCACGGGCACGTCGATCGTGCGTCATGGCTGCGACAACGCCGTCTTCGCCGCCGAGCACGGAACGGCCGTCGCCTCGTTGCTGGTCGGCGAAGGCGACGGATTCACGAGCGTCATTCCCGGCGCGACGCTGTATGCGTCGGACATCTTCTGCGGCCACGGCGGCGGATCGCTGTCGCTGCTCGCGATCGCGCTCGACTGGATGGCGCGAGAGAAGGTGGCGGTCGTGAACATCAGCCTCGTGGGCGCGAAGAGCGTCCTGCTCACGGGGCTCGTGCGCGCGATGACGTCGCGCGGATTCCTGCTCGTGGCCGCGGTCGGCAATGACGGTCCGTCGGCACCGCCGCTGTTTCCCGCTGCCTATCCCGAGGTCGTCGGCGTCACGGGCGTGGACGCAAACCGCAAGGTCCTGCCGGAAGCCTGTCGCGGTGAGCAGGTGGATTTCGCCGCGCAGGGTTCGGATGTCGTGGCCGCCACCGTGGGTGGCGGCTTCGGCGAGATCCGCGGCACGTCGTTCGCGACGCCTGTCGTTGCGGGCCTCCTCGCGCGCACGCTGGATGCGCCGGATCCCGTCAAGGCGCGCGAGACGCTCGCAAGCCTCGAATCCGGGGCCGTAGACCTGGGCAAAGAGGGCCCCGACCCGACTTATGGTAAAGGCCTGGTCGGCGCCGACCTTCGTGCGGGCCGGCGGGAATAAAAGGACAGGCCCGCTCGTTCTTGCTCATGAGGACCGCGGATTGTCCGCGGCGACACAGGAGCAAGACCATGAAGATTCGCAATATCGTGATGAGCGCTGCCGTGGCCACTCTCCTGGCCGCGAGCGGAATCGCCAATGCCCAGCTCGTGGGCGGCGGCGCGACCGGCGGCCTGGGTGGCTCGGTCACGGGCGGCCTCGGCAACCTCGGCGGGACTGCGGGCGGAGCGGTGAACGGGTCGCTCCACGGCAGCACCGACGCGCTCGGACGCACGCGGGAGATCGGATCGCGCGCTGTCGATCGCACGCGCGGGCAGGTCGAGTCGGCAGCCGACACGGCCGTCGAAGCGTCAAATGCCGTATCGACGGGTGCGGACGCCGCGGGCGATCTCGGCTCGGAGCTGGCCGTGAGCGGCGACGAACTGTCGAGCAACGTCGCGGGACAGGCGGCCGGCCAGGCCACGGGCGAGATCGATCGCAAGCCCGCGAAACAGGCGAAGCGCACGGCGAAAGAGCCGCGCCGCGCGAAGGGGGAGTCGCGTCGCACCGCGGAAGCGGCCGAGCCCGCGGCAAAGAAGAAGCCGGCCGACAAGCCGGCGCCGAAGGCGAAGTCGGGCAGCGAGACGAAGGCGGGTGGCAACGTTGCGGCCGACGGCAATGGAAATGCGTCGGCTGGGGCTGGCGCCTCGGTCACTGCCGAGGCGAGCGTCGAGCGGTAACAGGCACTTGGCGCAGGGCGGCGGGCGCGCAGGCGCCCGCCGCTTTTCGTGCTTGCCACCTCGCTTGCCGGGGAGTGTAATCTGGGCACGTGGACATGCCGTAGGAGGACCCTGCCCATGCACGACGAGCTGACCACGTTGCCCGGGATCGGCCCTGGAATTGCCGCCGATCTCAGGCACCTCGGGATCCACTCGATCAAAGACCTCGCCGACTCGAATCCAGAACAACTCTTCCAGCGACTCCAGAAAATCACCGGACACGAACAGGAACCCTGCCTCCTGTACACGTTCCGTTGCGCCACGTATGCCGCGCGCACGCCGGAGCCGAAGCCGGAGTTGCTGAAGTGGTGGAACTGGAAGGACCGAAGACTCGACGACTAACCGATTCGAAGGGGACGCTCACCTTCCGAAGGTGAGCGTCCCCTCCAGCCCTTCTAGTCCTCTACGACCGGCGGCTCGGCGTCTTCGTAGACGGCAATCAGCTCGAGCTCCTCGTCGATGACGAGGCCCACGTTCGGGCAGTACACCTTGATCGATTCCTCGCCTGGCTCGAGCGGCGTCGTCTCCGTGACCTCGACGCAGTTGTGGAACACGCCGGCCGGCACCTCGATGTCGAGCCCCATCGCCGAGTGGCGGGCACGGTCCTTAGCGCTCGGCGCCTGCTCCTGGTAGTACTTCGAGCCGAGCAGGAAAGCCCGGTCCGGCATGATGATGCCGGGGCGCGCGCCGTCGACACCGGCGATCCACGCGTCATCTTCCGGGTTGCCCTCGCCGTCGAACACCTCTTCGCCGAAGTAGTACACGTCGTTCATCGGGTCGCAGTTCGCGAAGAAGTTGTATGAGATCTCGTCGACCTCGCTATCGGCGGTCTCGAACTCCTGCACGACGCGCGTGCGCACCGAGTACGAACGGCCGTCCTGGCTGAATTCGACCAGCCGCGTCTCCGGCAGGACGGTGATCCACACCTCCTCGAGCTCTTCGCATTCCTTCTCCTGGACGCAGCGCACGTTGCTGAGGTAGAGCTGCCGCCCCGGCTTCAGCCTGAAATAGGCGTTGCCGCCGCTGGGCTTGAAGTCGCAGGCGCGGAGGGGAAACTGCTTCGTGAACCCGTCGGCGGCGGCCATGCCGGCGACGAGCGGCGCGAGGGCGCCGACCAGCAGGATCAGGGGTCGGGTGAAGGTGGACATATACGGCTCCTTGGGGCGGATTTCTGGGCCCTTTGATCCATTAGATGCGCCGGGGGCGAAAATCCTTCGCAGGCCGAAGGATCGCGACCTGACTGGCGTCTAATACCCCGATGGCCGACCTCGTTCACGTGGACCGGGCACTGGCCCGCCGCATCCTGCGCGGCGACGAAGCGGCGTTCCGCGGCCTGTTCGACCGCTTCTTCCCGCGCCTGTACCGGTTCGCGCTGGCGCGGCTGCCGGCGGACCCCGACAGTGCGCGCGACGTCGTCCAGCAGACGTTCTGCCTCGCGATTGAGCGGCTGGACACGTACCGCGGTGAAGCGGCGCTGTACACGTGGTTCTGTCAGATATGCCGCAACGCCATCGCCGACCATTTCCGACGCAACCCGGCCGGCGGCTCGGCACGGGTCGTGCTGCTGGAGGACCAGCCGAATGCGCGGGCGATCCTCGAGTCGCTCGCCGCGCCCGCGGCGGACGAGCCGGAGACCGGCGCCGTGCGGGAGCAGCTCCACCGCATCGTGGCGGCGACGCTCGACGCCCTGCCCGGGCGCTATGGCGAGGCCC
This sequence comes from Steroidobacteraceae bacterium, assembly GCA_035281265.1. GTDB lineage: Bacteria > Pseudomonadota > Gammaproteobacteria > Steroidobacterales > Steroidobacteraceae > SCUD01. Next base: position 9,833 of record DATEEF010000127.1, on the reverse strand, counting down.
TCGAATGGAAGTACATCGACGGCCTGACCGTCCGCGAGATCGCCGAGCGACTCTCGGTGGGGGAGAAGGCCGCCGAGTCACTGCTCACGCGCGCGCGCGAATCGTTCCGCGACGCGATTGCCGGGATGACCTGAGGATGACATGAAGCAGGAAACCGACCTCGTCGAAATGCTGCTCCGAAAGGCCGGCCGGCGCGTCGACCCGCCGGACGCCGCCTACCAGGACGTGCTGGCCGCAGCGTCCGCCGCATTCCACCGCAAGGCCAGCCAGCGACGCCAGCGGCGCTGGCTCGCGGCTGCCGCCGCGGCGTCGATCGCCGTGGCCATCGGGCTCGCGCTGCAATGGCAGGCTCCGGCCGGCCGCCGCCACGTCGCGACGATCGAGCGCGTCGTCGGCGGCGTCGAGCTGGCGCATGGCGACGCGTGGAAGCCGCTCGACGAGCGCGAGGGATCGCTGGGGACGGGCCGCCGCCTGCGCACGCGCGCCGATGGCCGCGTCGCACTCGCACTGCCCGGCGTCGGCTCGCTGCGCCTCGCCGGCGATACCGAGGTCCTGCTCGACGGCGAACGCCGGATGTTCGTCCAGCACGGCACCGTGTACGTGGACAGCGGCTCGCCGCCGGATGGCGGGCGCGTCGAGATCGTGACGCCGGCCGGCACGGCGCGCGACGTCGGCACCCAGTTCGAGCTGCAGGTCGCAGGCGCGCGCTTGCGCCTGCGCGTGCGCGAAGGCAGCGTCGCCATCGACCGCGGCGGCCGCTCGCTCATGGGGGCCGCGGGCGAACAGCTCGTGATCGACGACATGGGCGGGGTTGCGCGCGGCAGCATTGCGCCCGCGTCGGACGCCTGGGCCTGGGCCGAAGCGCTCGCGCCGCTGCCGGACATCGATGGCCGTCCGGCCGCGCAGCTGATCAGCTGGGTGGCACGCGAGACTGGCCGGAAGCTTCGCTACGAGACTCCGGCCGTCGAGGCACGGGCAGGCAGCGTCATCCTGCACGGCGACATCCGGCATCTGCCGCCCCTCGCCGCACTCGAGGCGATGCTGGCGACGACCGACCTCGAGTACGTGCTGGACGGCGATACAATCGAGATCCGCGCAAGGGGCGAGCTCGTGCAGGAGCCGTGAAGACGCTCCATTACCTGGTCGCGCTGCTTCCGGCGGTCGCCTGGGCCGCGACCTATCGCGGCCAGCCGGTCGACGACGTATTGCAGGAGTTGCGCGCCGGCGGCCTCGAGTTCATCTACAGCAGCGACCTCGTCAAGCCCTGGATGCGCGTCGAGCGCGAGCCCCGGGCGGTCGATCCCGAGGCGGTCCTCGCGGAAGTGCTGGCGCCGCACGGCATCACGCTCGCGCGCGGGCCCGGCGACACGCTGATGCTCGTCCGCGAGGAGACGGGCGCGCCCCGCCAGGCACGCCCGGGCACGTCGGACACGCCCGCGCCAGCGCCCATCGACGCGGTCATCGTGAGCGCGAGCCATTACTACTTCGGCGACGAGTCGCCGCTGCCGCCCGCCATCCTCGGCGCGGCGGAGCTCGAGTCGCTGCCCGACATCGGCGAGGACCCGGTGCGCGCCGTCGCGCGGCTGCCGGGCGTGGCGGGCCAGGATTTCTCGAGTCGCGTGCACCTGCGTGGCGGCACCGACGACGAGACGCTGTTCCGCTTCGACGACCTGCGCCTGTACAACCCGTACCACCTGAAAGACTTCTTCGGTGTCTTCAGCAGCATCGACCCGGGGATCATCAGCGACATCAGCGTCTACACGGGCGGGTTCCCGGTTGCGTTCGGCGACCGCAGCAGCGGCGTGATCGACATCGCGCCGCGACTGCCGGCGCGCGGATTCCAGGGCCAGGCCGTCGCGTCGATGATGACCGCGGGGGCCGTGCTCGACGGCGGATTTGCGGACGGAGCGGGCGACTGGGCGATCGCGGCCCGGCGCGGGAACATGGACCTGTTCTTCGACCTGGTCGACTCGCCGCTCGGCGAGCCCGAGTACAGCGACTACTACGCGCACGTGGGCCGCCGGCTCAACGAGTGGCTTGCGATCTCGGCCAACGCCCTCGGTTTCGACGACACGATCCTCGCTTACGACAGCGACCAGGAGGAGGAAGCGCGGGCGGAGTACAGCGACCGCTACTACTGGATCCGGGCGGACCTCGGCGCCGCCGACGGCCTCGGCGGCCGCGTGCTCGCCGGCCATACGCGCCTGGCGAGCGAGCGCCGCGGGAGCGCCGACCTGCCCGGCGTCGCCAGCGGCGTCCTCGCGGACGACCGGCGCTTCGAGATCGACTCGGTCCAGGCCGACGGATGGTGGCGCATCGGCGCGCGTTCGCTGCTGCAAGGCGGGCTGGAATGGCGCGCGCAGGGCGGCCGCTACGACTACGAGGACGCGGTCGAGTTCGAGCTCCTGTTCCTGACGCCGGGTGCGCCGACCGAGCCGGAGCGCAGCCGTTCGCTTCACGTGCGGCCGGACGGCCACCAGTACGGCGCCTATCTCAACTGGCGATACGAGCCGACACCCGCGTTGACGAGCGACATCGGCCTGCGCTTCGACCGGTCGACGCTTGCCGATGCGGATTCCTCCCACACGAGCCCGCGCGCCGTCCTCATGTGGAGGCCCGGGGAGCGCATGCGCCTGCGCGCCGGCTGGGGACGCTACTACCAGACGCAGGGAGTCAACGAGCTGCAGGTATCCGACGGCGAGTCGGCTTACCAGCCCGCGCAGGGCGCGACGCACCTGGTCTTGAGCGTGGAGCGCGACCTGCATCCGTCGGTCGTGCTGCGCGCAGAGGCTTACCGGAAAGATTACGACGACCCTTTCGTCCGGCACGAGAACCTGCTGAACACGGTCGTCGTGCTCCCCGAGCTCAAGCCGGACCGGGTCCGCGTCGCCCCGCAGGCCGCGCGGGCCGAGGGCGCGGAAGTCTCGGTCAGGTACGACGCCGACGCGGTGTCGGCCTGGGTTTCATACACGCACTCGCGCGTGCGCGACCGCGTGAACGGGGAATGGGAGGCGCGCAACTGGGACCAGCGCGAGTTCGCCACGGCGGGCGTTTCCTGGCGCGGCAGCCGCTGGGAGGCCTCGCTCGCCACGACCTGGCACCGGGGCTGGCCGACGACCGAGGCGGAACTCCTGACGCTCGAGCCGTTCCCGCTCGTCGAGACCGGCAAGCGCAATGCCGCCAACGTGGGGAACTACTGGCGGCTCGACGCGCGTGTCGCACGCCGTTTCGACGTCGGCGCCGCCGGCGAGCTCGTCGCCTTCGCGGAGGCGAGCAACCTGACGAAGCGCAACAATGACTGCTGCGTCGAGTACCAGCTCGAGGACGAGGAGGAGGACGAGGTCTTCCTCGACGTCGAGCCGCGCGGCTCGCTGCCGATGATTCCTTCGGTCGGCGTGATCTGGCGCTTCTGAAAAAGCGCTTCCGTTCTGGAGGGGACGCTCACCTTCCGAAGGTGAGCGTCCCCTCTCCGCTGTTCAGGGCTTGGGTTCCGTGCCCATGGCCGGATCGGTCGCTGTGGGCGGCGGATCCGCGGCCGGCGCCGGCGGCGGGTTATCCGAGTTCCACGTGTCGCGGATCATGAGCCACTTGCCGTCCGCCTGGCGCTGCATGACGGCGAGGTACTTGCCGCTGTCGACGACGGCGCCCGAGGCGTCCTTCACGACGAAGGATCCGGAGTGATAGCCGAGGTCGCCCGACGCCGCGGCCTTGTCGTCGTCCTTGAGCTCGATCGCGACTCCGCCGGCCTTCATCGCCGCGCTTTCCTTCTCGACCAGCGCGCGGATCGCATCATGGCCGGTCGCGCGCGGATTGCCGGGCGCGAGCACCTCGGCGTCCGGCGCGTACTGGGCGAGGATCGTCTCGACGTCGCCCGTGTTGAACGCGGGAATGAACTTGCGCACGTCTTCCTTCGCCTGCTTCTCGAATGCGGCGCTGTCGGTCGCCTTCTGGCAACCCGCGAGCGCGACGAAACACGCCGCGACTAGCGCGGCCGATACTGCGATCTTCACGCGTGATCCCCCTTGTGAGTCCGTTTCGCTCTTGGCCGCCGGCCCCGGCGGTCGGGTAGCATCCTACTCCTCCGGAGGACAGCCATGCGCGACCTGACCCAAGGCCCGATTCCCGGGCACCTCGTGGCCATGGCTGCGCCCATCGCGGCCGGCATGCTGGCCCAGACCCTCTATTTCCTGATCGACCTGTACTTCGTCGCGCAGCTCGGCGACGCCGCGCTCGCGGGCGTCGGCGCGGCGGGCACGGCGATGTTCGTGGTGATGGCGCTCACGCAGACGCTCGGCGTCGGCACGATGGCGCTCGTCGCGCAGGCGGTCGGGCGCAAGGATCATGCCGACGCGGACGTCGTCTTCAACCAGGGCATGTCGCTCGCGCTGCTCGCCACCGTCGCGACGCTCGCGGGCGGCTACGCGCTCTCGGGCTGGTACATGCAGACGGTCGGGGCCGACGCGCCGACGATCGCGGCCGGCGTCACCTACCTTGCGTGGTTCATGCCGGGTCTCGCGCTGCAGTACGTGAACATCGTGATGATGTCGGGCCTGCGCGGCACCGGCATCGTGCAGCCGACGATGGTCGTGCAGATCGTCACCGTCCTGCTGAACGCGTTGCTGGCGCCGGTGCTTATCGCCGGGTGGCTCACGGGCCGCCCGATGGGCGTCGCCGGCGCGGGGCTCGCGAGCACGATCTCCGTCGCCGCGGGCACGCTGATGCTGCAGGTCTACTTCCAGCGGCTCGAGAAGTACATCCACGTCCGGCCCGCGGCGTGGCGCCCGCGGCTCGCCGTCTGGGGCCGCATGATCAACATCGGCCTGCCCGCCGGCGGCGAGTTCGGCTTCATGTTCCTGTACATGGCCGTGATCTACTGGGTCATCCGCGACTTCGGCGCGGAAGCCCAGGCGGGCTTCGGCCTCGGCATGCGGCTCATGCAGTCGATCTTCCTGCCGGCGATGGCGATCGCCTTCGCGACCGGCCCGATCGCGGGACAGAACTACGGCGCGCAGCAGTACGGGCGCGTGCGCGAGACGTTTTCGGGTGCCGCGAAGATCAGCACCGCTCTGATGCTCGTGCTGATGCTGCTGACGCAGTGGCGGCCGGAATGGCTGATGTCGTTGTTCACGCACGAGGCCGGCGTGATCGAGGTCGGCTCGCATTTCCTGCGCATCGCCTCGATCAATTTCGTCGCGTCCGGGCTGATCTTCACCTGCTCGGGCATCTTCCAGGGGCTCGGCCACACCTGGCCGGCGCTCGGCGCGACTTCGTCGCGCGTGCTCACGTTCATGATCCCGGCGATCTGGCTCACCACGGTGCCCGGCTACCGGATCGACCAGGTCTGGTACCTCTCGGTCGCGAGCGTGTGGCTGCAGGCGGGGATCAGCGTCCTGCTGCTGCGCAGGACGATGGCGGCGCGGCTCGCGGCTACTTGAAGCCGTACACCAGGTTCGCGGTCAGCACCTGGTCGGTCTTGTCGGTACCCGGCAGCACGTCGGTGTTGTGGCGCACGGCGTAATCGAGCCCGAGGGCGAACGTGTCGTTGATCTTCACCTCGACGCCGAGCGCGTTCTGCAGGAAGGTGTTGTCGGACCCGCTCTCCACGAGGAAGCGGTCGTAGACCAGCGTCGTCGCGGTGAGCTTGTGCTCGAAGTCGAGCGCCCCGCGGGCGATGATTCCGTCCTGCTGCTCGCCGGTGAGCCGCACCTCGGCCTCGCGGTAGCCCGCGCCGATCTGGCCCTCGAGCTTCGTCGTGTCGTTCGTGATGAAGCGGTAGCCGTAGCCGCCCGAGAGGGTCGCCTGGTAGTCGTAGTCGGTGAAGGCGTCGTCCTCGTAGCGCAGCGCGCCGAACACGTAGCTGCGCCCGGTCAACGAGTACTGGCTCTCGCCGCGCAGCTCCCAGCGGTCCGCGGACGTGACGTCGTCGGTGACGGTGCGCAGCATCGAGGCGCCGGCCTTGTGCGTCCACCGGTCGAGCTTGTTCTCGACGTCGATGTTGAGGTTGATCGTCTCCGTCTCGGTGTTGCCGCGCGCGAGCACGCCGCCGAAGGTGCCCTTGCCGCTCCAGTCGGCGGCCGCGGTTGCCGAGGCGAGGCCGCCGAATGCCAGAACCGCCACCATCCCTGTCGCGCGCATGAGAGTCTCCAGGCGTGAAAAAAGGCGCGTAGTCTAGCGTTTCAGCGCCGTTTCCACACGCTTGTTGCACCTACCCGCGCGGTATAGTCTTGCCGCGTGGCCGACGGCGACAGCCCGGAGATTTTCATCTCTTACGCGCGCTCGGCGCAGCCACAGGCCAGCGCAATCGCCGAGGCATTGCGCGCCGGCGGATACAGCGTCTGGTGGGACGACGACCTCCCCGCCCATCGCGCCTACAACGATGTCATCGCGGAACGGCTGAATTCGGCCAAGGCGGTCCTCGTCGTCTGGTCCCGCGACGGCGCCAGCTCGGAGTGGGTCAGGGCGGAAGCCGATGCCGCCCGGCACGGGCGCAAGCTGGTCCAGCTCAGCATCGACGGCGTCATTCCGCCGATGCCCTTCAACCAGATCCAGTGTCCGGCGCTGCGCGACTGGAACGGAAAGACGGACGAGCCCGCGTGGCGGAAGATCGAGCGCAGCATCGCGGAGCTCGTCCGCGGCACGCGGAGCGAGCCCACGCGGCCCGCGGGCGCCGTGGCGCGCGGTGCATCCGGATCGACATCGATCTGTGTCCTGCCATTCGTGAACATGAGCGCCGATGCCGAGCAGGAATATTTCAGCGACGGTATCACCGAGGACCTGATCACCGATTTGTCGAAGATTTCCTCCCTGGGCGTGATCGCGCGGAACACGAGCTTCACGTTCAAGGGGCAATCGGTGGAGGCCCGCTCGCTCGGGCTCGAGCTCGGCGTGAGCCACATCCTGGAGGGCAGCGTCCGCAAGTCCGGCAACCGGCTTCGGATCAGCGCGCAGCTGATCGACACGGCGACCGGGCAGCACCTGTGGGCCGAGCGCTACGACCGCGAGCTCGCCGACATCTTCGACATCCAGGACGAGCTTTCGCAGGCGATCGTCGCGGCGCTGAAGCTTAAGTTGCTGCCGGCGGAGAAGCAGGCGATCGAGCGGCGCGGCACGGAAAACGCGGAAGCCTACAACCTGTACCTGATGGCCCGGCAATACTGGGTCGCCGGCAATGACGGCGACTGGAAGCGCGAGGAACTGATCATCCGCATCTGCGAGCGGGCGATCGGCATCGATCCCGGCTACGCCCATGCCTGGGCGCTGATGGCGATCGCGCAGACCCACCTGCGCTTCCGTCAGGGCAGGCCGGACATGAATGGCCTGGAATCCGCCGAACGCGCGCTGTCGCTCGACCCGGACCTTGCCGAGGCGCATGCCGTCAAGGCCTGGCACCTGGTCGAACAGGGCCGGCAGGAAGACGCGGGGCGGGAAACAGCCACGGCGCTGCGGCTCGATCCCGAATCGTGGGAGGTGAACAAGGTCGCCGGCAAGGTGCACTTCATACAGGGGCAGTTGCAGGAAGCCGCGGCCTGCTACCAGAAGGCGGCCGAGTTGATGGACATGGACTATCACGCCGCCGGCATGGTCGAGAGCTGCTACAAGGGCATGGGGGACTTCGCTGCGCGCGCCCGGGCGGCAAAGGTCACCTTGGCGCGGGTCGAGAAGGCGCTCGAATCGAATCCCCGGGACGCCTCCGCGATTGCCAATGGCGCCATCAGCCTCGCCATCAGCGGCGAGCCGGAACGATCCCGCGAATGGGCGGAACGGGCGCTTGCGCTCGAGCCCGAGAATTACATCCTTCGCTACAACATCGCCTGCACCTACGTCGAGCTCGGCGACCACGACCGCGCGCTCGACCTGATCGAGGATTCCCTGTCACATCTCGGCAAGGATCATATTCGCCATACGCAGGCGGATCCGGACATCGCGATCGTTCGCGACAACCCGAGATTCGCCAGGATGATCGCGGATGCCAAGAATCGCCTGCAGGTCGAGGGGGCCTGAGACGGCGCCCTGACTATCCCCGAAGCGCGATCTCGACGCGCTTGTTGCGCTTGCCCTCGTTGCGGATGCGCGTGACCGCAATGCCGCCGATCTCCGCGATGTTGGCGACGTGCGTCCCGCCGCAGGGCTGCAGGTCGATGTCGGGAATGCGCAGCAGCCGGATGCGGCCGGCGCCGCGCGGGGGCTGCACGCTCATGGTCTTGACCAGCTCGGGACGCGCCTCGAGCTCCTCGTCGGTGATCCACACGGTCTCGGTCGCGACGCCGCGCGCGATCAGCTCGTTCGTGCCGGCCGCGATGCGCTCCGCATCGAGGAGCGCCATGTCGATATCGAAGTCGAGGCGCGCCTTGTCCGCGGCGATATTGCCGCCGGTCACGGGCGCGACGACGACGCAGGACATCACGTGCAGCGCCGTGTGCAGGCGCATGTGCGCGTAGCGGCGGTTCCAGTCGATCTCGAGACCGACAGCCTCGCCGATCTCCGGCGCCGCCGCGCCCGCGGCGAGCAGGTGCGCGACCGCGCCCGGCTCGGTGTCCTTGCGCGTGTCGGCAACGGCGATGCGATCGCCGTTGTCGCGGATGATGAAACCGGTGTCGCCCGGCTGGCCGCCGCCGAGCGGGTAGAAGATGGTGCGGTCGAGCGTGACCGCGCCGTCCTTCACGGCGACGACGCGCGCGGTCGCGGTCTTCAGGTACGCATCGTCTCTGAACAGCAGTTCGGTCATGGCGGGGCCCTGCCCCGCATCCTAAGAGGGGACGCTCACCTTTTCAAAAAGGGGACGTTCACGTTTTCCCCAAAAACCGAAGGGCGAAAAGGTGAACGTCCCCTTTTTGAAAAGGCGCGCGTCCCCTTCAAGGATCGGGGACGAAGGCGGAGGGGAAGGGATCGGGCTGCCGTCCGGCGTAGCGGTCGCCGTGCCGCGGGATGATGCCGCGCGCGACGAGGTTCCTGCGCGAGTCGTAGAAGATACGGACGATCTCGTCCGGCTCGGCACTTGCGCGCTCGAAATCCGTGTAAGTCGCGCCCGAATCGAGCCGGCGGCCGTGACCGGTGCCGAGCCTTCGGTCCTCGCGTGCGCCGGCGGACGGCGCCGGGGACTCCGCGCGGGCGAGGAACTCGTCCTCCACGGGCATCGGCCGCGCGCGTTCGCGGAACAGGGCGATGCCGATCACGCCGACGTTGTCGGGTCGGCCGGTGCGGGCGGCATAGGAATCCGGCACGGACGTGAAATAGAAGGCGGCGACCTCGTCCATGCTCTTGCGCCAGCCGTCGATCTCGACCGAGCCCCAGGGATCGACCACGTAGCCGCTCTGCCCGGGCGACGCCGTGCGGCCGGTGATGACGTTGACCCCGTCCACCGAGGTGACGGCGAGGATCCGGCAGCCGTCGCGATTGCGCAGCGCAATCTCGTATTCCCGCCCGGGCTCACCGGCGACGTAGCGTTCGCCGTCGTGCCAGTACAGCGGCAGGACGCGGCCCGACTTGCGGTCCCGGATCTCGACTTCGACGGCTACGCCGGCCAAGGCCGGCGCGCAGAGGCAGAGGGCGAGGAGGGCGGTGGCCCCGGTCAGCTTGAGGTGCATGGTCGGCTCCCGGACGAAGGTCCCGGGATCTCAAACGCCGGTTGGCGGGCGCCGGGGTTTGTATATACAATCGTGCATACAAGGAAGAGTTTGTCCAGACCGCCAGGAGTTGCTCGTGAAGAAGGGATTTTTCTCGCGTTTCCATCGGCCCGCCCAGGTCGAAACCCTGGCCCCCGGGATCGTCCCGCGGGCCGAGGCGGCCGCGGCGGCGGCCTCGGACGTGGCCAAGGTCGTCAGGAGGATCGCCCG
>DATEEF010000126.1:0-8049 GCA_035281265.1 Steroidobacteraceae bacterium | reverse complement strand
GGCCGCGCCGGGCGCCGCGCCCGCCGCAGGTGCCGCGCCGGCCGCCGATGCCAAGGGCGGCAAGGACGCCAAGGACGCGAAGAAGGGCGACGCCAAGAAGTAAGGCGTGGCCGGGCTTCCGCTGCAACTGGTCGTCGGCCTCGGCAACCCGGGCGCCGAGCACGAGGACACGCGCCACAACGCGGGGTTCTGGCTGGTCGACGACCTGGCGGGCCGCCACGGCGGCCGGCTGAAGCCCGAGCGCCGCTACAACGCGGACGCCGGTCGCGTCACGATCGCGGGCGTGCCGCTGTGGCTCCTGAAGCCGATGGGCTTCATGAACCGCAGCGGCCAGTCCGTGCGCGCATTCTGCGAGTACCTGCAGATCCCCTCCGACCAGGTGCTGGTCGTGCACGACGATCTCGACCTGCCGGCCGGCGTCGCCCGCCTCAAGAAGGGCGGCGGGGCCGGCGGGCACAACGGGCTCAAGGACGTGATCGCGCACCTTGGCGAGGACTTCTGGCGAATCCGCATCGGGATCGGCCACCCGGGTCACCGTGACCAGGTCATCGACTACGTGCTGGAGCGCGCGAGCGCGGTGGACGAGCGCCTGATGCGCGAGGCGATCGAGCTCGCCGTCGCCGAATTCCCGCGCCTGCTGACCGAGGGCGCGGAAAAGATGATGAACCGCCTGCACACGGCGCCCCCGGCAGCCGAGCAGTAGGCGGCGCATTTCCGATGGGCATCCGCTGCGGCATCGTCGGCCTGCCGAACGTCGGCAAGTCCACGCTGTTCAATGCGCTGACGCGCGCCGGCATAGCGGCCGAGAACTACCCGTTCTGCACCATCGACCCGAACGTCGGCATCGTGCCGGTGCCCGATCCGCGGCTCGCCGCGCTCGCTGCGATCGCGAAGCCCGAGAAGATCGTGCCGACGACCGTCGAGTTCGTGGACATCGCCGGCCTCGTCGCCGGCGCCTCGCAGGGCGAGGGGCTCGGCAACAAGTTCCTCGCGCACATCCGCGAGGTGGATGCGATCGCGCATGTCGTGCGCTGCTTCGACGACCCGGATGTCGTGCACGTGTCAGGGCGCGTCGATCCCGCCTCCGACGTCGCCATCATCAACACCGAGCTGGCACTTGCGGACCTCGAAACGGTGGAGCGCGCATCGCAGCGCGCGGACAAGGCCGCGAAGGCCATGGACAAGGACGCGATCCGCTGGCGCGACTCGCTGAAGCGGATGCGGGCCTGGCTCGACGAGGGCAAGCCGGTGCGCGCAATGGCGCTCGACGACTTCGAGCGCGAGCGCCTGCGCGAGCTGTCGCTGCTGACCGCGAAGCCCGTCATGTACGTCGCGAACGTCGACGAGGGCGGCTTCACCGGCAACCCGCGGCTCGCTGCCCTCGAGCACATCGCCGCCTCCGAGGGTTCCGCCGTCGTCGCGGTTTGCGCGGCGATCGAGGCGGAGATTTCCGAGCTCGACGAGGCGGACCGCGCGGCCTTCCTCGCCGACCTCGGCCTCGCCGAGGCCGGCCTCGACCGCATCATCCGCGCCGGCTACCGGCTGCTTGGCCTGCTCACCTTCTTCACCGCCGGCCCCAAGGAAGTGCGGGCGTGGACGGTCCGGTCGGGCGCAACCGCGCCGCAGGCGGCGGGCGTCATCCATACCGACTTCGAGCGCGGCTTTATCCGGGCCGAGACGATCGCGTACGATGATTACGTCGCCCACAGGGGGGAGGCGGGCGCGCGGGAAGCCGGCAGACTCCGCCTCGAAGGCAAGGAGTATGTCGTGCACGAAGGCGACGTCATGCATTTCCGCTTCAATGTCTGAACCACACCCCGCGCACCCGGGCACGACGAAGGCCACGACCGGCCGCCTGCCGAACTTCCACGTCGTGGGCTTCACGGGGCATCGTCACCTCGCGCATCCGGCGGGTGTCGCCAGGGCGCTGCACCGCGCGCTCGCGGAACTGAGGAAGGAAGTGCCGGGCGAATGGATCGCCCTGTCGTCCGTCGCGCACGGCGGCGACCAGCTGTTCGTGCGCGAAGCGCACGAGATGGGGCTTTCATGGCACGCGATCCTGCCCCTGCATCGCGCGGAGTTCGCCAGGGACTTCACGCCGCCGGAGTGGGAGGTCGTGGAGAAGACGCTGGATTCGGCCGACCACGTCCGCGTCGTCGACGAGAACGGGGACCGGAAGGACGCCTACCTCGATTGCGGCATCGAGACGGTCAACGGCTCGGACGTGCTGCTCGCGCTCTGGGACGGCAAGCCTGCGCGGGGCCGGGGCGGCACCGCCGACGTCGTGGAGTACGCGCAGTCGATCGGCAAGCCCACGCTCATCGTCGACCCCGACACGCACGAGTTCCGCCGGGAAAACTGGGACAAGCTCGAGCCGGACGACGTCGTGCTGGCGGACCTGAACGCGCTCCCGGAGGCCGAGAGCGCCTGGGCCGTGAACCCCTTCAAGGCGCCGGACGAGGTCTTCCTGTTCCAGCAAAAATGCGACTACCACGCGAGCCACGGCGCCCCGCAATTCCGGCGCCTGATCGTCGCGACGGTAGTCGCGCACATGCTCGCCTCGCTCGTCGGTGCGACGGTCGTGGCCTACGACCTGAACCTGGTCCTGCTGGCATGGCTCGAGCTCTCGCTGGTCTCCTTCGCGATGGCGGCGGCGCTGTCTCTGCGCCACAAGATGCACTCCCACCACAGCTGGGTGCGCTGCCGCCTCGCCGCGGAGTTCTGCCGCTCGGCGCTGTCGACCTGGGGCCTGCCGCGCGCCGCCCCGCTTCTGCAGGACCTCGACCTCGCCGGCGCGCGCGGCATCACGCGCGCGCTCTACGTGCTGCACACGCGATCGTCCGCCACCCGGCCCGTGGCGATGGAGGAATTCAAGCGGATCTACCTCGAGAAGCGGATCGACGACCAGCTCGCCTATTACGACCGGCAGGTCGATCGCGCGTTGCCGCTCTACCGGCGGCTGGCGACGGCCTTTTCCATTGCCACGGTGTCGGCCCTCGTGAGCACGGCTTTCTACGCCGTAACCAAGACCATGCACCTGGACCTGCCGCTCTGGCTGCGGGGCACGACTTACTATTTCCTGCCGATCGCGCTGCCCGCGCTCGCGGCGGCGGCCATCTCGATCATCTCGATCAACGACCTGCAGCGCCGGGTGGCGCGCTACCGGGAGATGCGGGACGTGCTCAGGGCGAGCCGCGCGCAGGTCGCCTCCTGCCGAACCTGGAACAGCATCGAGAACGTCGTACTGAAGACCGAGCGCGCGCTGCTCCAGGAAGTCATCGAGTGGCATTCGATCAGGAGCTTCAGCGGGTCCCATTGAGCCGGCCGGCGTGAACACCACCTTCAAGTACCGCGCGTTCATCAGCTACAGCCATAGCGACGAGAAGTGGGCGCGCTGGCTGCACCACAACCTCGAAACCTATCGCCTGCCGAAGCAGCTGGTCGGCGCGGCCACCGAGTACGGGCCCGTGCCGGCCCGCTTCACGCCGGTGTTCCGCGACCGCGACGAGCTGGCCACGGCAACGAACCTCGGCGCCACGCTGATCGCCGCGCTCGAGCAGTCGGCCTGCCAGATCGTCATCTGCTCGCGCAAGGCCGCGAAGTCGCGCTGGGTCAACGAGGAGATCCTCACATTCAAGCGGCTCGGCAAGGCGCACCGGATCTTCAGCCTGGTCGTCGACGGGGAGCCGGGCGCATCCGCGGACCCCCGGCTCGCGGACCTCGAGTGCTTCCCCAAGGCGCTGATCTACAGGCTGGGCGAGGACGGCAACCTGACGGAGGAGCGGGGCGAGCCGATCGCGGCCGACGTCCGCCCGCGCAAGGACCGCAAGCAGGACGCCCTGCTCAAGCTGCTCGCCGGCATGCTCGGCATCGGCCTCGACGAGCTCAAGCGGCGCGAGGCCCGCCGTCGGCAGCGGCGCATGGTCGCGCTGGTGGCCGCTTCCGTTACCGGCATGCTGATCACCTCGGCGCTCGCGACCGCCGCCTGGCTCGCCCGTAACGAGGCCCAGCGCCAGCGCGCCATCGCGGTAACCGAGGCCGAGACAGCCCGGCGGACCACCGAGTTCATGGTCGACCTGTTCAAGGTCTCGGATCCCAGCGAGGCGCGCGGAAACACCATCACTGCGAGGGAGATCCTCGACAAGGGCGTGGCGCGCATCGAAACCGAGCTCGAGGACCAGCCTGCGATCCAGGCGACGCTGATGGACACGATGGGCACTGTGTACACCGGACTCGGCCTGTATCCGGAAGCCATTCCGCTCATGCGCCGGGCGCTGGAAGGGCGCAAGTCGCTGCCCGGGGGCGACACCGTGCTCGCCATCGCGGAAACCCAGAGCCACCTCGGCGAGGCCTTGACGCTCATCTCGGACTACGAGGAGGCCGCCCGGATCCTGCAGGAGGCCTTCGAGATGCAGCGCCGGGCATTGGGACCCTGGCATCCCGACGTCGCGAAGACACTCACGCGGCTGGCGGACGTGATGGCGGCGACCGGCGAATATGCGAAGGCCGAGCCGCTGATCCAGCAGGCCCTGCGCATCCGGCGCAAGGCGTACGGCCCATTGCATCCCGCCGTCGCGGAGAGCATCGCCGACCTCGGCGTCAATGCCGGCGATCGCGAGGATTACAAGCAGGCCGAGGTGTACCTCCGGCAGGCACTGGAGATGCAGCGCAAGCTGCAGAAGGACGCGGCGCATCCGCTGCTGGCCGAGGCGCTGAACAACCTGGCCTGGGCGCTCATGAGCCTCGGCCGGCCCGCGGAAGCGGAGCCTCTCCTGGAAGAAGCGCTGGAGATGAAACGGAAGCTCTATCGTGACTCCCACTACGAGCTGGCATCGGGCCTGAACAACCTGGCCTACACGCGCGAGATGCTCGGGGATTTCGCCGGAGCGGAGGACGCCTACCGCGAGGCCCTGGCGATGAACCGCAGGCGCCTCGGAGAGAGTCATCCGGAAATAGCCGCCAACCTGACGAACCTGGCCTACGTGCTGTACCGCAAGGGCGAGCACCGGGCGGCCATCGACATGCTGCGCGAGAGCCTCGACATGAACAGGCGCGAGCTTCCCGCCGACCACAACACGACCGCCTCCGTGGCGACGGGTCTCGCGAACCTGCTGATCGGCGAGCGCGGCTACGCCGAGGCCGAGCGGCTCATCGAGGAGAGCCTGGAAATTCGCAGACGAACTCTCGGCGACGAGTCGCCGCAGGTGGGCGGCTCGCTCACCGTGAAGGCGAACCTGCTCGTGGCGCGGCGGCAATTCGCCGAAGCCCGTGACGTAGCCGCGCAAGCCCGGCGCATCCTCGAAGCCAAGCTGCCCAATGACCATTGGCAGGTTGCCATGGCACAGAACGCCGAGGGAGCCGCGCTTGCCGGCCTCGGCGACTACAAGGATGCCGAGTCACTCCTGCTTTCGAGCCTGCCGAGACTCGGCGGCTCGCCCCTTCCCGGACTCGAGAAAACCGGACGGGAGAGACTCGCCTCGCTATATACTCGATGGGGTAAGCCGGAGAAGGCGGGCAACTACCGGGTCAATTAGAGCCTGGCATGCCGCGCGGCTGGAAGGAAATAAGTTAAGAAGGGGACCGGAACCATGCGAACGGCAACTGCCAGGCGTTACGCGCGCTCTGCATCCATCCTGTGCATGTCGCTTCTTTCGACTGCCGCAGTGGCGCAGCAGGCGCAGGGAACGCGCCAGGCGCTCGATACCGTCGATTCTTTCAACCCGACGTCGATCATCGAGATGCAATTCCAGGATCCGGACCGTACCCAGGACTTCATCAACCTGGGACTCACCGGAACCAGCATGTCGGCCTGCCAGCTCACTTCGCTCGACGGGATGTTCTGCCTCGACCAGGGCAAGTTCATCAAGCATTGGCCCGAGATCGACGAGCCCGGAACGTCCGTCACGGAATTCAGTTGCGGGCATGCAGCGCTGGGTCTCGTCGCGACGAACCCTTGCAGCGCGATGACGGTGAACCAGTCGGGGGCTTTCCTGCTCGCCGGGAAGAAATCGAACAACAAGTACAACCTCATCAAGGTGATCGCCAAGACGGGCTCGAATTGCCCGACGGGGTGGAGCGCGCTTTCCGGCACGCCCTATTGCGCCCGGGTGCTGTACGCAGACAGGTCGGAGCTGCTCGACCTGGTCCCGATCACGGGCGAGGAAGCCGCCAGGTTCAAGCCCTGCCCGACCTGTACGCCTAAATCCGGCATTCTCGCGGTCGAAGGCAAGAGCATCATGTTCTTCCCGGACCCGAATCCGACCTCGGCGCTCCCGACCGAGATCGGGAACGCGCAGACGCTGGGCCTCGTCGGCAACGAGAAGCTGCTGAGCGCTGCCCTGCTGCAGGTGCCCAACGGCAGTGATTTCGACAGCTACGGCGTCGCCACGACGGACAACGGCCGCGTCATCGCCAAGAAGTCCAGTGGCGCAGGCGCTGGTTTCGAGGCCTTCAACATTCCCGCAGAGCGCGCGCAATCCACGCCCCAGTGCAGCACCGCGACGCAGAATTACGGAATTCGCACGAGCTCCAAGAGCGGAAAAACCTACATCAGCGACAGGCAGTTCTGCTACGTGAAATCGCTGGACACCGACCTGTCGCTGCTCAATGAGCTCGTCGGGTTCGACGCGGACCAGACACTGGCGACGACGGGCTCGGCCGGGACGTTCCCGCCGACCAACACGACCCTGGCCCCCGGCATCAACATCGACCTCGGGGACTGCACCGGCACCTGCTCGTACCTGAAAAACCAGAATGGCGACGTGGCTGCCTCATTCATCGGAGTCCGGCTGAATAGCAGCGAAGACAGCGCGACAGCCTTCCAGATCCTGGATGTCCCGGACTGCCGCCAGGATGGCAACCCCGCCTTTCCGGCGGCCATGAAGGCTGTCTGCGATGCGCATCCGGCCGCAGTCGTCGATCCGGACAACGTGGGCCATCCGGCCGCACAGCTCCTGAACGTCACGGAGCTGTTGCCACCGGATGTGCTCGAAATCATCAACACGAGCGGCAATCTGCCCGGAGGGCTGCCGGACCTGCTGATCTCGCGCCAGTACATCGCGACCAGCAGGACCGACTTCCTCTTCGACCTGTTCCTGTACATCACCCAGCCGGAGGTGCACTTCCAGGGCAATTTCGTAGCGGAATACGACGTCCCGATCCTCGAGGGTGTCCCTGAAACGCTCGGCTGCGAGCCGGATCCCGACGACCTGATCGCGATGGACGTCGTGTCGAACGTGTCCGAGCGCTATCGGTCGACGGACATCAATGGCGACAACTTCCCGGAGTACGTCGACACGATCACGAACTTCGGCTGCCGCAATCCGACCCGGACCTTCCAGAAGGGGATTTCCGCGGTCTCCTACAACCTCGCCCCCAATCCGGATACGTATGGGCCTACGTACCTTTTCCCAAACAGCAAGCTCGTGACGGAAGGCAACGACGCGGTGTTCGTGCGTCTCGCCCAGTCGCTCCTCGACGACCTCCAGTTCGTGCTGGACAAGCTGGCCTGCACGAATTTCGATGCCGGCAGCGGGCAGCCGCCGCTCTCGGCCACGGTCTGCAGCTCGCTCAGGAGCAAGCTGGCGAACGCGGAGATCAAGTACAACAAGTGCTACGAGGCTGCTTTCTCGCCGAAGAACAGCACCACTGACGAGAATTGCAACGCGGGCAACACGCAGCTGAACAACTTCATCTCCACGATACCGGCCACGACGCCCACGCGCGACATCGGTAACCGGGTCGGTGACGTCAGGGCGCGGGCGAATATCCTCTTCAACCTGATCAACACGCGGACGATCCCGTCGATGACTTTGGGCGGTTTCTGCGTGGAAGAGGGCGACTGTCCTCCGTAATCTGATCAGTACGCCAGTACGGCGGGGGGCGCTAACCGGCGGCTGCCGCGGCGAAGGATGCGCCGCGAGGAGGCGTGCTTGAGCGGCCGTCACTGGGCGTGGGTGGTCACCCTGCTGTGCATCGGTGGATGCACGACACTCCCGAGCCACGATCCATTGCAGGTGACGGTCGCCGGCATCGAGCCCCTGCAAGGCG
>DATEEF010000125.1:0-62373 GCA_035281265.1 Steroidobacteraceae bacterium | reverse complement strand
GCTGATGCTGCGGCCGTCGAACCAGTGCTGGCCCTTGGCCACGGCGTCGATGCGCTGCAGGTCGATGCCGAGTGCGCGGCCCACATCGCGCACCGCCGAGCGCGGCCGGTAGCAGATGACCACCGCCGTGAGCGCGGCACGATGCCGCCCATACTTGCCGTAGATGTACTGCATGACCTCTTCGCGCCGCTGGTGCTCGAAGTCGATGTCGATGTCCGGCGGCTCGTTGCGTTCGGCACTGATGAAGCGGCCGAACAGCAGGGTCGCGCGGCGCGGCGCTGGCCCGCAGGGACGCCGCCGGCCGTCCGGCGGCTCATCGGGCGCGAGCTCGCCCTGATCGCCGAGCTCGGCTACGAGCGTTACTTCCTGACCGTGCACGACCTGGTCGAGTTCGCGCGCGGGCGCGGCATCCTGTGCCAGGGGCGCGGCTCGGCGGCGAACTCGGCCGCCTGCTACGCGCTCGGCATCACGGAAGTGGACCCTGCGCGCATGTCGATGCTGTTCGAGCGCTTCATCTCGCGCGAGCGCAACGAGCCGCCCGACATCGACGTCGACTTCGAGCACGAGCGGCGCGAGGAGGTGATCCAGTACCTCTACGCGAAGTACGGCCGCGCGCGCGCCGCCCTCACCGCGACGGTGATCTGCTACCGCCCGAAGAGCGCCGTGCGCGACACCGGCAAGGCGCTCGGGCTCGACGCGGCACAGGTCGAGCGCCTCGCGGGCGGCATGCAGTGGTGGGATGGCCGCGAGGTGGAGGATTCGCGCATCCGCGACGCCGGTTTCGACCCCTCGAACCCGGCCGTCGCGCGGCTCGTCGCGCTGACGCGTGAGCTGATCGGCTTCCCGCGCCACCTGTCGCAGCACACGGGGGGATTCGTGATCTCGCGCGGGCCGCTCGAGGAGCTGGTGCCGATCGAGAACGCGGCGATGCCGGAGCGCACGGTGATCCAGTGGGACAAGGACGACCTCGACGAGCTCCGGCTCCTCAAGGTCGACGTCCTCGGCCTCGGCATGCTGACCGCCATCCGGCGCGCGCTCGCGCTCGTCTCGGCGCGCCGGGGATCGGAGTTCCGCCTCGAGGACATCCCGGCCGAGGACCCCGAGGTCTACAAGATGATCTGCCGCGCGGACACGGTCGGCGTGTTCCAGATCGAGTCGCGCGCACAGATGGCGATGCTGCCGCGGCTGCGGCCGGAGAATTACTACGACCTCTGCATCGAGGTCGCAATCGTCCGGCCGGGGCCGATCCAGGGGCAGATGGTCCACCCCTACCTCCGCAGGCGCAGCGGCGAGGAGCCCGTCGCCTACCCGGGGCCGGAGGTGGAGGGGGTGCTCGCGCGGACGCTCGGCGTGCCGATCTTCCAGGAGCAGGTCATGCAGCTCGCGATCGTGGCCGCGGGCTTCACGCCCGGCGAGGCCGATGGACTCCGCCGCGCGATGGCGGCCTGGAAGCGCCGCGGCGGGCTCGAGCCGTTCGAGGCGAAGCTGAAGGGGGGGCTGCGCGCGCGCGGATACAGCGAGGAGTTCGCGGACCGGATCTTCCAGCAGATCCTCGGCTTCGGCGAGTACGGCTTCCCGGAATCGCATGCCGCCAGCTTCGCGCTGCTCGTCTATGCCTCCGCCTGGCTCAAGCGGCACGAGCCCGCCGCGTTCTGCTGCGCGCTCCTCAACAGCCAGCCGATGGGCTTCTACGCGCCGGCGCAACTCGTGCGCGACGCGCGCTCCCATGGCGTCACGGTGCTCGCCGCGGACGTCAATGCGAGCGGGGCGGAGTCGACGCTGGAGGCCGGCACCGGCGGACTGCCGGTGCTGCGCCTCGGGCTCGACCGGGTACGCGGGCTCGCGCAGGAGGCGGCGGCGCGCATCGTGGCCGCGCGCGCGGATGGGCCCTTCGACCGGGTCGCCGCGCTCGCGCGACGCGCAAGCCTCGGCCGACGCGACCTCGCCGCGCTCGCGGCCGCAGGGGCCCTCGCCGGCATCGCCGGCCACCGCCATCGCGCCGCCTGGGACGTGCTGGGGATCGAGCCGGCGCTGCCGCTCCTGCCCCCCGCGGAACGGGAGGAGGGCCTGCCGCTCCTGCGGGCGCCGGCCGAGGGCGAGGACATCGTCGCCGACTACCGCTCGCTCGGCTTCACGCTGGCGCGGCATCCGCTCGCCCTCCTGCGGCCGCGGCTCGCGGCCGACGGCTGGCTGACGGCCGCCGAGGTGGCGGAGCTCGCCGACGGCACGCCGCTCGCGACCGGCGGGATCGTCGTCACGCGCCAGCGCCCGGGCAGCGCCGGCGGCGTGATCTTCGTGACGCTGGAGGACGAGACGGGTTACGTGAACCTGGTGGTCTGGAGCCGCATCGCAGATGCGCACCGCAAGGCGATGCTGGCCGCACGGCTGCTCGGCGTGCGCGGACGGCTGCAACGGCAGGGCGAGGTGCGGCACGTCGTGGTAGACGCGCTGGAGGACCGATCGACGCTCCTCGGGAGCCTGGCGGCGCCGGCGAGGAACTTCAGGTAGGGGATTACCGCCTGCGCGGGACCGGGGCGCGGCGCGGCTTCTTAGCGCCGCCCTCGCCGGTCTCGTCGATGTCGTAATCCTCGAAGTCCGACAGGAGCCCCGCGGTGCGCTTCTCCTCGCGGATGCGCTCGAGCTTGCGCCACGCGGGTTCGGCAGCGGCGGCCGCACGGGCACCCCTGCGTTTGCGGGTGTCGAAATCCCGCATCAGCTGGTCGACGTCGAGGTCCTCGGCGGCTTCCTCGAGTTCGTCCGGCTCTTCGTCCTCGAATTCTTCCTTGGGCTTCTCGCTCATGCGACCAGTCCCGGGTCACTGCGGGCCGACTTATAAGGCGCGCAGGCTCCCACTGCAAGGGGGTTCAGCGCACCAGCTGGTTCAGCTGGAAGATCGGCAGCAGGAGCGCGATGACGATCACAAAAACAAACCCGCCCATGAGCAGTATCATCACCGGTCCCAGGATGCCGACGGCGGTATTGACCACGCCGTCGAGCTCGCGTTCCTGGTTGTCCGCGGCGCGTTCGAGCATGGCCTCGAGCTCGCCGCTCGTCTCGCCGCTCGCGATGAGATGGACCAGCATCGGCGGGAAGAGCTTGCTCGCGCCGAGGGAACGTGCGATGGGCGCGCCTTCCCGCACGCGCACGGCGGCATCCTGTACCGCGCGACGCATGGTGGTGTTGGTGACCACTTCCGCGGCGATGCGCAGCGCCTCGAGGACCGGCACGGCGCTCGCCGCGAGGATCGAGAACGTGCGCGCGAAGCGCGCCGCGTTGTTCCCGCGCGTGATGCGGCCGACGAGCGGAAGCCGGAGCTTCATGGCGTCGTACTTGAGCCGCGCCGCCGGGTCGCGCACCCAGCGCCGGAATCCCCAGGCCGCCGCCGCGACGACGATGATCAGGAGCCACCACCAGGCACGCAGGAAGTCCGACATCGCGATGAGGATGCGCGTCATGATGGGCAGCTCGCGCTCGCCGGCCTCGAACACGCGCACCACCTCCGGAACCACGTAGCCGAGCAGGAGCGCGACGATGCCGAGGCATACGACCGTCAGCAGCACCGGATAGATCATCGCGTTGCGGATCTTCTGCTGCAGCACCTGGCGGTTCTCCGTGTAGTCCGCCATGCGCTCGAGCACGGCGTCGAGATGCCCGGACTGCTCGCCGGCCGAGACCGTCGCCCGGTAGATCTCGGGGAACACGGTCGGGAAGGCGGCCAGGCCCTCGGCGAGCGTGCGTCCCTCCATGACGCGCGATCGCACGCCCGCGATGACGCTGCGCACGCGCGCCTTCTCGCTCTGCTGGGACACCGCCAGCAGCGCCTCCTCGAGCGGAATGCCCGAGCGCACCAGCGTCGACAGCTGCCGCGTGAGCAGGGCGAGGTCGGAGGTGCCGATGCGGTTGCCGAAGGAGAACGAGAACGCCCTGGGAGCGGGCGCGTCGCTCACTTCGGTGACGGTCACGGGCAGCAGCGACTGGTCGCGCAGGAGCTGGCGCACCTGGCGGGCGCTGTCCCCGTCCAGCACGCCGCGCAGTTCGCGGCCCTGGGCATCCAGCGCCGTGTACTCGTAGGCCGACATCACTCCTCGCGGGCGACCCGGAACAGCTCCTCGAGCGAGGTGACGCCGCTCAGTACCTTGGCGCGGCCGTCGTCGCGGATGCCGGGGGTCACCTCGCGGGCGGCGCGCTCCAGCTCGTGCTCGCCGGCGCCGTCGTGGATCATGACCCGCATCCTGTCGTTCACGATCGCGAGCTCGTAGATGCCCGTGCGGCCCCGGTAGCCGCCACCCGCGTCGGCGCCGGGGCGGTACAGCGTCGTGCCGACCGGCACGCCGAGCAGCTTCGCTTCGTAGTCGCCCGCCGGATAGCCGATGCGGGTGTCCGGGTTCAGCACGCGCACGAGGCGCTGAGCGACGACGCCGAGGAGGGTCGAGGCGAGGAGGAAGGGCTCGACGCCCATGTCGCGCAGTCGGGTGACCGCACCGACGGCGGTGTTCGTGTGCAGCGTCGAGAGCACGAGGTGGCCGGTGAGCGAGGCCTGCACGGCGATCTGCGCGGTCTCGGTATCGCGGATCTCGCCCACCATCACGACGTCCGGGTCCTGGCGCAGGATCGCCCGCAGGCCGCGGGCGAAGGTCATCTCGACCTTGGTATTCACCTGGGTCTGGCCGATGCCGTCGATGTAATACTCGATTGGATCCTCGACCGTCATGATGTTGCGCGTGCGGTCGTTGATGCGCTCGAGCGCGGCGTACAGGGTCGTCGTCTTGCCGGACCCGGTCGGGCCGGTGACGAGGATGATCCCGTGCGGCTTGTGGATGACGTCGTCGATCATCCCCTGCACGCGCGGTTCCATGCCGAGCGAGGAGAGGTCGAGCCGGCCCGCCTGCTTGTCGAGAAGTCGCAGCACGACGCGCTCGCCGTGGCCGGAGGGCAGTGTGGACACGCGCACGTCGACCGCACGACCCGCGATGCGCAGGCTGATGCGGCCGTCCTGCGGCAGGCGCTTCTCCGCGATGTCGAGCCGCGACATGACCTTGACGCGCGAGATCAAGAGCGGCGCGACGCCGCGCTTGGTCTGCAGCACCTCGCGCAGCACGCCATCCACGCGGAATCGGATGACCAGCCGGTTCTCGTACGGCTCGATGTGGATGTCGGAGGCGTTTTCCTTGATCGCCTGGGACAGCACCGCGTTGATGAGCTTGATGACGGGCGCGTCATCCTCGCTCTCCATGAGGTCCGACGGCTCCGGCAGCCCTTCGGCAAGTCCCGCGAGGTCCGTCTCGCCCTCGATGCCTTCGACGATCTGGCCGGCCTCGCCGCTGCCGCCCTCATAGGCCTTGCGCAGCAGCTCGTCGAACGCCGTCTGGGCGACGCGCTCGATCACCAGCGGGATGCCGAGGAAGCGGCGCAGCTCCGCCACCGCGGAAGGGTGGGCGCCTTCGCGGTAGACGACCTGGGCCCGGCCGTCCGCGACGCCGCGCACGAGCACGCCGTGACGCTTCGCGAACGCGAAGGGCAGGCGTCCGACCGGCGCGATCGGCTTCGGCGTGCCCGCGATCATCGGTAGCGCCCGGTCACTGCGGCGGCGTTTCCTGCTCGGGTGGCGGCGGTGGCGGCGGTGGAGTCGTCGTGTCCGCCGGCGGTGATGTCCCGCTTTCCGGCGGCGGCGCCGGCGTGACCGGCGAGAACGACTCGAGCGACGACGGCGGCGGCGGCAGCTGTGTCGGCTGGGTCGGTCCGACGAGCGGCGGGAGGGTCGGCTGCTGGGCGCCGGGGATCATCCGCACCTTGCCGTCGTTGCGGTTCAGCTGCAGGTCGCGCAGGTACTGGTACTTCGAATTCGTCTCGATGGCCGCCTGCTCCGCCGTCCGCAGCACGCGTGGCCGGATGAAGACCATGAGGTTCGTCTTGGTCTTCTGCGTGTTGCGGACGCGGAACAGCGCGCCGATGACCGGGATCTTGCCGAGCACCGGCACGCGACTCTCGCTCTCCGTGAGACGGTCCTCGATCAGGCCACCGAGCACCAGCATGCCGCCGTCGTCCACGAGCACGCGCGTCGTGATCGTGCGCTTGTTGGTGACGAGATCGGTGGTCGAGACCTGCGCCGCGGCGGCGGCGATGCCCGAGGCCTCCTGCTCGATCTTGAGGAGGATCGTGTCCTCATCGGTGATCTGCGGCGTGATCTTGAGGATGTTGCCGACTTCCTTGCGCTCGATGGTCTGGAACGGGTTGACCGCCCCGCCGGCGCCGCCCGTGTTGGTGAACGTGCCCGTCAGGAACGGCACTTCCTGGGCGACCTTGATCTGCGCCTCTTCATTGTCAAGTGTGATCACCGACGGCATCGAGACGACGTTCGTGTCGCCGTTGCTGGCGAGGGCCCGCAGGATGGCGGCGAAGTTCGTCCCGCTGTCCTCGCGGCGGCCGCCGCCGAGCGTGAACCCGCCCGGCGCGCTCGTGACCGATTCCGGGTCCTGCACGCCGCGCGCGATGTCCCCCAGCGACACGCCGGCAATCGGCTGGTTGAAGAGGCCCACGAGGAAATTGTCGCCGGAGCCGTCGACGACCCAGTTGACGCCGAGGTCGCGCGATGCATCGTTCGACACCTCGACCAGCATGGCCTCGATGATGACCTGGGCGCGCCTCACGTCCAGGCGGTCCACGACGGCCATCAGCGAGCGCATGGCCTTCGGCGGCGCGGTCATCACGAGCGCATTCGTCTCGGGGTCGGCCCAGATGGTGACCGACTTGTCGACGGCCGCGGGGCTGGCGGCGGCCTGAGCGGCTGCTTGGCCGCCTTCCTTGGCGACGGCCGCGCCGGACTGCTCCTTCAGCTTGGCGGCGAGCTTTTCGGCGTCGGCATAGCGCAGGTACCGCACCTGGGTGTCGCCACCCGCCTCGAGCGGCGTATCGAGGTGGGCGACCAGGGTGCGCAGCCGCAGCCGCTGGGATTTCTCGCCGCTCACGAGCACGCTGTTCGTGCGCTCGTCGGCAACGACGCGCGCACCGCCGCCCGCATCCGCGCCCTGGGCGGACGACAGGGAGTTGATGACCCGCACGATCTCGTTCGCGGAGGCGTGCTCGAGGCGGATGACCTCGATGTCCTCGTCGCCGGTGCGGTCGATGCGCTGGACGATGCGCATGATGCGGTTCACGTTCGCCGCGCGGTCGGAGATGATCAGCATGTTGGCGCTGGGATAGGCCGCGAGGTGGGCGGCCTGCGGCATCATCGGCCGCAGGATGGGCACCAGCTGGCCGGCCGACACGTTCCGGACCTGCACGACCTGCGTGACGATCTCGTCCGACGTCGAGCTGACGCGGTCCGGGAGGTCGTTGGCTGGCACCTGGCGGGCAGTCGCACTCGGCAGGATCTTGACGACATTGCCGGACGGCACGGCGATGTAGTCGTAGACCTGCAGGATCGAGAGGAACGCCTCGTAGAAGGCGTCCGGGCTCATCGGGGTCGTCGACAGCATCGTCACCTGCGCCCGCACGCGCGGGTCGACGATGAAGGTCTTGCCGGTGACCTGGCTCACGGCCTCGATGACCTGGGCGATGTCCGCGTCCTTGTAGTTCGGCGTGATCTGCGTGCCTTGCTGTGCC
This sequence comes from Steroidobacteraceae bacterium, assembly GCA_035281265.1. GTDB lineage: Bacteria > Pseudomonadota > Gammaproteobacteria > Steroidobacterales > Steroidobacteraceae > SCUD01. The sequence goes on along the minus strand of DATEEF010000125.1, from coordinate 54,771 downwards.
GCCGTGGCAAGCGGCAGTGCCGAGAGGACGAGGGCGGCGATCCTGATGAATCGGGTCATGGAGTCATTCCTTTGCGGGCACGGCCTCACTCGGTGGCCGGCTCTTCCTCCTCCACCATCTCGACGTCTTCTGCGTCCTCTTCCTCGACCGGCTCTTCCTCGGCGGGCGCCTGCTGCAGCTCCTGCACCGCCGTCACCGGGTCGATTGTGACCTGCTGCTGCTGGCCCCCGCGCTCCACGGTGAGCGTGACGGCGGATCCCTGGCCGACACCTCGCAGGATCTCGAGACCGCGGTTGGGATCGTCGAGGGCCGCCCCGTTGACCGCCATGACCAGGTCGCCCGGCTGCAGGCCGAGCCCTGCGAACTGGGCGCGGTTGCGCCCGGGGTACACGCGGTAGCCACGAAGCGAGCCGCCGGCAAAGACCGGTTGCGGCCGCAACAGGTCACCGCCAGCCTGCGGATTCTGCACGAGCAGCTGGCGCACGCTGTCGGCGAGCGAGGCGTCGGGCGAAGCTGCCTGCCCGCGCGAGGCGACGCGCGGCGCCATGGCGGAGCCCGCGCCTCCCGACAGGCGCGGCAACATCAGGGATTCGCGCGAACCGTTGCGGTCGAGGATCACGCGATCCGGGTACACCGCAACGAGCTTGGTGCCGCCGGGCAGCGACGCCCCGGTCTCGTAGACGCGGGCAGACTGGCCGCTCGCACCGATGATCGCCCAGCCCTGCTCGGGCTCGCGCCCGGCCAGCGTCCCGGTCAGCGCCAGGTTCGCCGAGGTAGCCGGCGCCGACGACGGGTCGCCGGAATCGGCGGCGACGCCGAACAGGTGGGCGTTCACGATGGCGGGAAGGTCGACGGCCGGCTCCGCCGCAGTGAATCCGGGGGTCTCGGGCTCGAGTTCCTCGCCCCCCGAACCGAGCGCGCGCCAGACAAGCGAGGCGAGCTGTGCGGCTATCACGACGGCGAGCAGGACGGTGGCGATAGTCGGGGCGGCGGCCGCAAGTCCCTGTACGCCGCCCGACGGGCGGCGCAGTGGCGCGACGATGCGGTCGACTAGCTGCATGCGGTGGCTGGTCCGCGAGGCCCGGAAACCGCGACATGATACGGGTTGGTGGCGCGGCCCCACAAGGCAATAGGTGCGGGAAAACGATGTAACGGCGGGCACTTGTGCGACACTTCTCAAACCGGGCTTGCAGTCGTGCCGTCCTGCGGGAATGCCGGACCCGTCACTTGTGCCACCGGCTGGCGGCCCCTATAAATGAGCCGCAGGCGAAGGAAGACGGGAATCGTGGCAGGCGACAAGGAGCGTGAGACCGGGCAGAGCGGCCTCGACCTGGTGGTCGAGGAGGCGCAGCCGAAGCTGCGCAAGCCGCCGCTGTACCAGGTGGTGCTGCTGAACGACGACTACACGCCCATGGAATTCGTGGTCGACGTCCTGCAGCGGATCTTCAGCCTCGACCGCATGCGCGCCACACGGGTCATGCTCGAGGTGCACACGAAGGGCAAGGGCGTCTGCGGGGTGTACACGTTCGAGATCGCGGAGACCAAGGTGGCACAGGTAATGACTTACGCGCGGCAGCACCAGCATCCGCTGCTGTGCACGATGGAGGAGACCTGAGTGCTCTCGAGTGAGCTCGAGTACTGCCTGAACGAGGCCTACCAGAAGGCCCGCGACGCGCGCCACGAGTACATGACCGTGGAGCACCTGCTGCTGTCGATCCTGGATGCGCCGCGCGTGCGCGAGATCCTCAAGGCCTGCGGTGCGGACCTCGCGCGGCTCCAGGCCGAGCTCCAGAAGTTCATCGACGAGACGACGCCGGCCCTCGCCGCGGAGGACGATCGCGAGGTGCAACCGACGCTCGGCTTCCAGCGCGTGCTCCAGCGCGCCGTCTTCAACGTGCAGTCGAGCGGCAAGAAGGAAGTCACGGTCGCGAACGTGCTGGTCGCCATCTTCAGCGAGAAGCAGTCGCACGCGGCCTACCTCCTGTCGCTGCAGGACGTGACCCGGCTCGACATCGTCAACTACATCTCGCACGGGCTGCCATCCTCGGGCGAGGGCCGCGAGGCCGCGCGCGAGGAGAACGCCTCGGGCGACCGCGAAGGGGCCGAGGACGCAGCCGCCGGGGCGCTCGAGAAATACACGGTCAACCTGAACGCGCAGGCGCTGGCCGGGCGCGTGGATCCCCTGATCGGCCGCCAGCTCGAGGTGCAGCGCACCATCGAGATTCTGTGCCGGCGCCGCAAGAACAACCCCTTGTACGTCGGCGAGGCCGGCGTGGGCAAGACCGCGATCGCCGAGGGCCTCGCGCGCCTCGTGGTCGAGAGGAAGGTCCCCGACGTGCTTGCCGGGTGCACGATCTACGCACTCGACATGGGCGCGCTGATCGCGGGCACGAAATACCGCGGCGACTTCGAGAAGCGCCTCAAGGGCGTGGTCGGCGAGCTCAAGAAGAAGCCCGGCGCGATCCTCTTCATCGACGAGATCCACACGGTGATCGGCGCCGGCGCCGCGTCCGGCGGAGTCATGGACGCCTCGAACCTGATCAAGCCGCTGCTCGCCAACGGCGAGCTGCGCTGCATCGGCTCCACCACCTACCAGGAGTACCGCGGCATCTTCGAGAAGGACCACGCGCTCGCACGCCGCTTCCAGAAGATCGACGTCGTCGAGCCCAGCGTCGCCGAGACCATCGAGATCCTGCGCGGGCTCAAGTCGCGCTTCGAGGAGCACCACGGCATCACTTACGCCGACGAGGCGCTCGTGGCCGCCGCGGAGCTGGCCGAGCGCCACATCAACGACCGCCACCTGCCGGACAAGGCGATCGACGTCGTCGACGAGGCGGGGGCTTCGCTGCGGCTCAAGCCGGCGGCTGAGCGCGAGCCTGCGGTGACGGTCACACACATCGAGGCCGTCGTCGCCCGCATCGCCCGCATCCCGGCGAAGAACGTGTCGACCTCGGACCGCGAGGTGCTGGCGAACCTGCAACGCAACCTGAAGCTCGTCATCTTCGGCCAGGACGCGGCGATCGACGCGCTGGCGGCCGCGATCAAGATGTCGCGCGCCGGCCTCGGCGACGAGCGCCACCCGGTCGGCAGCTTCCTGTTCGCCGGGCCTACCGGCGTCGGCAAGACCGAGGTGACGCGCCAACTCGCCATCGCCCTCGGCGTCGAGCTCATCCGCTTCGACATGTCCGAGTACATGGAGCGGCACACGGTCTCGCGCCTTATCGGCGCGCCCCCCGGGTACGTCGGCTTCGACCAGGGCGGCCTGCTGACCGAGGCGATCACGAAGCATCCGCACTGCGTGCTGCTGCTGGACGAGATCGAGAAGGCGAACCCGGAGGTGTTCAACCTGCTGCTGCAGGTGATGGACCACGGCACGCTGACCGACAACAACGGACGCAAGGCGGACTTCCGTCACGTGATCATCGTCATGACCACGAATGCCGGCGCCACCGAGATGGGCCGCGCGAGCATCGGCTTCACCCAGCAGGACCACGCCAGCGACGGCATGGAGGCGGTGCGCCGCATCTTTGCGCCGGAATTCAGGAATCGCCTGGACGCGATCATCCAGTTCGCCCCGCTGGACCCGCCGACCATCGAGCGCGTCGTGGACAAGCTCGTCATCGAGATCGAGGCGCAGCTCGAGCAGAAGGGCGTGGCGCTCACCGTGGACGACGCCGCGCGGAGCTGGATCGCCGCGCGCGGTTACGACCCCAAGATGGGCGCGCGCCCGATGGCGCGTGTGCTCCAGGAGCACGTCAAGCGACCGCTGGCGGAGGAACTGCTGTTCGGCAAGCTGGTGAACGGCGGCAACGTCCGAGTCACGCTGGCCGCCGGCGGCGACGGCCTCGCGCTCGAAATCCATCCTGCGAAATCGCCCGAGCTGCTCGGGCAGGAATAAAAAGGGGACGTTCACCTTTTCCCAAAGCGGAAAAGGTGAACGTCCCCTTTTTATCGCGCGCGGTAGATGATGCGGCCCTTCGTGAGGTCGTAGGGCGTCAGCTCGACCGTCACGGTGTCACCCGTGAGGATCCGGATGTAGTGCTTGCGCATCTTCCCGGAGATGTGCGCCGTGACGACGTGGTCGTTCTGCAGGCGCACCCGGAACGTCGTGTTGGGCAGGGTCTCGACGACCTCGCCTTCCATCTGGATTGCTTCTTCCTTGGCCAAACGCGCCCCTTGCTTCCGCGAAACCGCGCGGATTGTGACGCAGGCGGCCAGCCCGCGCAATTAAATGTGGCCTTCGCGCCACACGGGCACGCGGGAATTGATCAGCTCGCCGAGCCTGGCCTCGAATTCCCAGCGCGGGATGTTGCGGCTGCCGAGGCTTGCGAGGTGCGGGCTCGGCATCTGGCAATCGATCAGCGGCACGTTGCGCCGCCGGCACTCCTCGACAAGGCGCGCCAGGGCGACCTTCGAGGCGTCGTTCTCGCGCGAGAACATGGATTCGCCGAAGAACGCTCGGCCGAGGGCGACGCCGTACAGGCCGCCGACCAGGCGGCCGTCACGCCAGGTCTCGAACGAATGAGCGAGGCCGCGCCGGTGCAGCAGCACGTAGGCCTCGTGCATCTCACGCGTGATCCAGGTGCCGGGCATGCCGCGCCGCGGGCCCGCGCATCCCTCGACAACCGCGGCGAAGGCGGTATTGACCCGGGTCTCGAAGCCGCGCCTGCGGATGGAGCGCGCGAGGCTGCGCGAGACGCGGAACTCGCCCGGCAACAGCACGGCGCGCGGATCCGGTGCCCACCACAGGATGGGCTGGTCCGCCGAGAACCAGGGAAAGACGCCATGGCGGTAGGCGTGGATGAGCCATTCCGGGGTCAGCGATCCGCCAACGGCCAGCAGGCCATTCGGCTCGGCGAGCGCACGGGAGGTCGGCGGCAGCGCCGACGGCGGATCAGTCTTCTGCAGCCATGCGATCCCGGACATCGGCATTGAGCCTAGCGGGGATGCCGCCCTGCCGGAAGGGCAGGTGCCAGGCGGCTGCCGCGAGCCACTCCTGCATGGCAGCGCGCTCGCGCGAAAGCCAGTCGCCGATGGCCGCGGCGAACCGCGCATCGGCGATCTCGTGCATCGACCAGACGGCCGTCGGCCGGAATCCGCGCAGGAGCTTGTGCTCGCCCTGCGTGCCGGGCTCGAACCGCGACAGGCCCTCGCGGATGCAGTACTCGATGCCGCGGTAGTAACACAATTCGAAGTGCAGGCTGTGGAAATCCCCGCTGGCGCCCCAGTAGCGCCCGTACAGCGTTTTTGCTCCGCGCAACAGGATGGCGCAGGCGATCGGCTCGCCGCCGAGGCTCGCGAGCTCCACGACGAGGTTGCCCGGCATCGTACGGGCAAGTTCCCCGAAGAATTCGCGGTTCAGGTAGGGGGCGTGGCCGTGGCGCGCAAAATTCGCGGCGTGGAGGCGATAGATGACGTCGATGAGCCCGTCGTCGAGCTCGTGGCCCGCCAGGCTGCGGCAGTCGATGCCCGACTCGCGCACGCGACGCCGCTCGCGCTTCACCTTCTTGCGCTTTTCGGCGGTGAAGCCCGCGAGGAAATCGTCGAACGAAGCAAAGCCCTCGTTGAACCAGTGGAACTGGCAATCCAGCCGCGCCAGGAGGCCCGCCTCGCCGAGTGTCACGCGATCCGCCTCACCGGGAAACAGCACGTGCAGCGAGGAAGCCCCGACCGCCGTGCCGAGAGCGCGTGCCGCCTCGAGCAGTGCGGTACGAGGTCGTTCGCCGTCCGCCAGCAGGCGCAGACCGGTCGCCGGCGTGAACGGCACGGCCGACACCAGGCGAGGGTAGTAGCGCAGGCCCGCCCGGTGGTGCGCCTCCGCCCACGCGAAGTCGAAGACGAATTCGCCCCAGGAATGCGACTTCAGGTAGAGCGGGAGCGCGCCCGCGAGGCGGCCGTCCGCCGTGCGCAGCAGCACGTGATGCGCGTCCCACCCGGTTGCGGCCGTCGCGCAGCCGCTGGTTTCGAGCGCGGACAGGAACTCGTGGCGGAGGAACGGCGCCTCGGCGCCGGGCAATGCATTCCACTCCGCCGCACCGACCTCGGCGAACGAGCGGATGATGCGGGCGTCCACGCGGGCTCAGCCGATGTCGAGACGCTCGAGGTAACGGTCCGCGTCGAGCGCGGCCATGCAGCCCGTGCCGGCGGAAGTGACGGCCTGACGATAGACGTGGTCCGCGACGTCGCCCGCGGCGAATACGCCGGGCACGCTCGTAGCCGTGGCATCGCCCGAGAGGCCGGACTTGACGATGATGTAGCCGTCCTTCATGTCGACCCGTCCCTGGAACAGCTCGGTGTTCGGCGTGTGGCCGATCGCGATGAAGAGGCCGGTGATGCCGAGCTCGCGCGTCTTTCCGTCGCGCGTGGACGCGACGCGCACGCCGGTGACGCCCTGCTCGTTGCCGAGCACCTCGCTCACCGCATGGTCCCAGAGGAATGACACCTTGCCCTGGTCCGCGAGTGCGCGGATGCGGTCCTGGAGGATGGCCTCCGCGCGCAGCTTGTCGCGCCGATGGATGAGGGTGACGTGCTCGGCGATGTTCGTCAGGTAGATGGCTTCCTCGACCGCGGTGTTACCGCCGCCGACGACCGCAACCTTCTGGTCCCGGTAGAAGAATCCGTCGCAGGTCGCGCAGGCCGAGACGCCGCGCCCGCGGTGCGCAGTCTCGGACTCCAGTCCGAGGTAGCGGGCCGATGCGCCCGTCGCGATGACGAGTGCGTCGCAGCTGTACTCGCCGCTTTCGCCGACCAGGCGGAAGGGCCTGCGGTCGAGGTCCACCCGAGTGACGTGATCGGCGGCGATCTCGACGCCGAAGCGCTCGGCATGACGCCGCATGCGGTCCATCAGGTCCGGCCCGAGCAGGCCGTGCACGTCGCCGGGCCAGTTGTCGACTTCAGTCGTCGTCATGAGCTGGCCGCCGGGCTGGAGCCCGGCGATGAGCAGCGGCTTGCGGTTCGCGCGCGCGGCATAGACGGCCGCCGCGTACCCGGCGGGTCCGGATCCGAGGATGATCAGCCGCGAGTGGCGGGGGGTCGTCATGTATAGTCTTCTCCACTTCGAGCGCTGGCCTCGCGCTCGCAAGCAGGCGAGCATGGGTGCTTGCTGCTTGATTTGCAACGCTCTTATAATCAATCGCTTATGAACTTTTCCTTAGCGGAATTCTGAGCGGTGGCCAAATCCGCCGCCGAGGCGATCGGCCCCGATGCAAAGCTCGATCCCGTGTTCGCGCGCGCGCTGCGCGAGGCGCTGTTCTGGCTGCTCGCCGCGGTGGCACTCGTGCTCTTCATCGCGCTCGCGAGCTTTGACCCGGCGGACCGCAGCTTCAGCTACACGGGTGAACCCGGTCAGGTCGGCAACCTGATCGGACCGTTGGGCGCCTGGCTCGCCAGTGCGCTCTATCTGCTGTTCGGCTGGCCCGCATTCCTGTTTCCGATCGCGATCGCATTCAGCGCCTGGGTCGGGCTCAAGCGGGCAGCGGGTGAGCGAGGGCAGGGCCGCACGACGATTGCGCTGCGCATCTCGGGACTCATCGCCGCGCTCGCGACCAGCTGCGCGCTCGCGACGCTGCACTTTTCCGCGGGGGTGCTGCCCGCCGGTGCCGGCGGGATCCTCGGCAGCCTCGTGGGCGAGGGCCTCGCCGACGCCGCATCGCTGCTCGGCGCCACGCTGCTGCTCCTTGCGCTGTGGTTCGCGAGCGTCCAGCTCTACACGGGCGTGTCCTGGCTCACGGTGATGGACTGGATCGGCCACCACGTGCTCGGCGCGGCGGCGTGGCTCCGCGAGCGCGCCACGGCTTCGCGCGACCAGGCGGTGGGGCGCGAATTCCGCGAGGCGCGCGAGAGCGCCGTGCGGGAGGTCAAGAAGAAAGCCGAGAAGCGCACGCCACCGCGCATCGAACCGCCGGCGCCGCCCGTCGCGGAACCGAGCCGTCGCGTCGAGAAGGAGCGGCAGGTTCCGCTGTTCGCCAAGCCGCCCTCCCGCGACCTGCCGGAGCTCAAGCTCCTGGATGAGCCGCCGCCGCGGCCCGGCACGTACTCGCCCGAGGCGCTCGACGCGATCTCGAGGCTCGTCGAGATCAAGCTGAAGGATTTCGGGATCGAAGTCGAGGTGGTCGCGGTGGCGCCGGGGCCGGTCGTCACGCGCTTCGAGCTGAAGCCGGCGCCCGGCGTCAAGGTGAGCCAGATCAGCGCGCTCGCCAAGGATCTCGCGCGGGCACTGTCGGCAATCAGCGTGCGCGTCGTCGAGGTGATCCCGGGCAAGGCCGTGGTCGGCCTGGAGATCCCGAACGAATCCCGCGAGCTCGTCACGCTCGGCGAGATCCTCCGTTCGCGTGCCTACGACGAGCTCGAATCGCCGCTCGCGCTCGCACTCGGCAAGGACATCGGCGGCAATCCCGTTTGCGCCGACCTCGGCAAGATGCCGCACCTGCTGATCGCGGGCACCACCGGCTCGGGCAAGTCCGTCGCCATCAACGCGATGGTGCTGTCGCTCCTCTACAAGAGCTCGGCCGAGAACGTCCGGCTGATCCTCATCGACCCGAAGATGCTGGAGCTTTCGGTGTACGAGGGCATCCCGCACCTGCTCGCGCCGGTCGTCACCGACATGAAGCACGCCGCAAACGCGCTGCGCTGGTGCGTGGCCGAGATGGACCGGCGCTACCACCTCATGAAGGAGCTGGGCGTCAGGAACCTCGCCGGCCTCAACCGCAAGGTCCGCGATGCGCAGGACGCGGGCCAGCCGATCCCGGATCCGCTCGTCGCGAGGTTGCGCGCGGCGGGCAAGTTCGAGGGCGAAGTGCCGGCGCTGCAGCCGCTGCCGTTCATCGTCGTCGTGATCGACGAGCTCGCCGACCTCATGCTGATCGTCGGCAAGAAGGTCGAGGAGCTGATCGCGCGGCTCGCGCAGAAGGCGCGGGCCTCGGGCATCCACCTCGTGCTCGCGACCCAGCGTCCCTCCGTGGACGTGATCACCGGCCTCATCAAGGCCAACATCCCGGCGCGCATCGCCTTCCAGGTCTCGGCCAAGGTCGATTCGCGCACGATCCTGGACCAGAACGGCGCCGAGTCGCTGCTCGGCCACGGCGACATGCTCTACCAGCCGCCCGGCACCTCGACGCCGGATCGCGTGCACGGCGCATTCGTGTCGGATCGGGAGGTCCATGCCGTCGTCGATTCCCTGAAGGGCGGCAGCGCGCCGGTGTACGTCGAGGAGGTGCTGACCGGGCCGCCGGAGAGCGCCGCGGGAGCGCCGGACGAGTCCGGCGAGGGCGGAGGCGGCGAGGGCGGCGCGGACGGTGAGCAGGACCCGCTTTACGACGAGGCAGTCCGCATCGTCACCGAGTCGCGGCGCGCGTCCGTGTCGGGCGTGCAGCGGCGGCTCAAGATCGGCTACAACCGCGCCGCGCGGCTGGTCGAGTCGATGGAAGCCGCGGGACTCGTCGGCCCGCTGCAGTCGAATGGCAGCCGCGAGGTACTCGCGCCCCCGCCCCCGGAAAACTGATGCGCCTCGCCGCATTCGCCTGTGCCGCGGCCCTGCTGCCCTGGCCCGTCGCCGCCGATGCTCCTGCCGATGCGCGCGCTGCATCCCGGCTCGAGTCGGCGCTCGCGGGTCTCAGCAGTTTCAGGGCGGCGTTCAGCCAGGCGGTCACGAACGCCGAGGGACAGCAGACGGAAGCGGCCAGGGGCACGGTTGCGCTCGCACGTCCTGGCAGGTTTCGCTGGGACTACATCGAACCGGCGCAACTCATCGTCTCCGACGGCGTGACTGTCTGGCTGTACGACGAGGATCTCGCGCAGGTCACGGTGCGGCCCGCGGCCGAGGCGCTCATCGGCACGCCGGCGCTGCTGCTTTCGGGGCAGGCTGACGTCGCCGGCGAATTCCGCATCTCCGACGGCGGTTCGGAAGGCGGCCTCGACTGGACGCGACTCGAGCCGAAGGACCCGGAAAGCGATTTCAGGGAGCTGCGCGTCGGCATCGCCGCCACGCAGCTGCGCCGGCTCGTCCTGGTCGATCGCCTGGGCCAGACCACGCGGATCGATTTCGACGACATCGAGCGCAATCCGCGGCTCGAGCCCTCGAGCTTCCGCTTCACGCCGCCGCCGGGCGTGGATGTCGTCGGGCGCGCGCCGGCGGACGGCCGTTGAAGGAATCGACGCTGCGGCGGCTGTGGATCGCGGCAATCGCGGTCCTCGTGATCCTGATCGTCGTGGCCAGCTTGACGCCGAGTCCAGTGGTCCCGACCCAGTCGTTCTCCGACAAGTACGCGCATTTCATCGCCTACTTTGCGCTGGCCCTGCTGGGTTCCGCGATTGCAACGCCGGCGGGCCTGTGGAAGGTCATGCTGCGATGCCTGCTGCTCGGTGCATCGCTGGAGATCGCGCAGTCGCTCCTCACCGACCATCGCACGGCGGACCCGGCCGATCTCGCCGCCAATGCCGCCGGCATCGCCGTGGCCTGGCTGATCGCCGGACAAGGTCGTGCCGGCTGGGGCCTGCGCGCCGCCGCGTGGCTGTCGGCGAGGCGCCCGTCCTGAGCGCCGGCGCAAGCGGCTAGAATCCTTCGCGATGCGTCGCCAATCCGAGCTCCCCATCGACTCTCCGCAGGCCGGCTACCGGCCGCTGGCCGACCGCATGCGTCCGGCGAGGCTCGAGGAGTTCGTCGGGCAGTCGCATCTGCTGGGCGAGGGGAAACCGCTGCACCGGATGCTGACCGACGGGATCCCCCATTCAATGGTGCTGTGGGGACCGCCCGGCAGTGGCAAGACGACGCTGGCCCGGCTCGTCGCGCGCGCCTGCGATGCCCATTTCATCGCGCTCTCGGCCGTGGCGGCGGGCGTGAAGGACATCCGCCAGGCCGTGGAGGACGCGACCGCCGCCCGGCGCGGCGGCGGGCGGCCGACGATCCTGTTCCTCGACGAAGTGCACCGCTTCAACAAGGCGCAGCAGGACACGTTCCTGCCGTTCGTCGAGGACGGCACGCTCGTCTTCATCGGTGCGACGACGGAGAACCCATCCTTCGAGCTCAATTCGGCACTGCTGTCCCGCGCGCGTGTCTACGTGCTGAAAGCGCTTGCGGCCCCGGATCTCGTTGCCCTGCTCGAACGCGCCATGACCGACCCGGTGCGAGGGCTCGGTGCAAGCGGCCTGCGCGCGTCGCCCGGTGCGCTGGAGCTCCTTGCCGAGGCCGCCGACGGCGACGCCCGACGGGCGCTCAACCTGCTGGAGGTCGGCGGCGACCTCGCATCCGCAGCCGGCGGCGAGCTGACGCTCGAGGTCGCAGGCAGGGCGTCCGCCGGTTCGCACCGGCGCTTCGACAAGCGCGGCGACCTCTTCTACGACCAGATTTCGGCGCTGCACAAGTCCGTGCGCGACAGCGACCCCGATGCGGCGCTCTACTGGCTGTGCCGCATGCTCGATGGCGGCTGCGATCCCGGGTTCCTGGCACGGCGGCTCGTGCGCATGGCGAGCGAAGACATCGGCAATGCGGATCCCCGGGCGCTCACCCTTACGCTCGCGGCCTGGGACAGCTTCGACCGGCTCGGCAGTCCCGAGGGCGAGCTGGCACTCGCGCAGGCCTGTGTGTTCCTCGCGCTCGCGCCGAAGAGCAACGCAGTGTACGCCGCCTATGAGGCCGCACTCGAAGACGCGAAGGCGCAGGGTACGCTCGATGTGCCCATGCACCTGCGCAACGCGCCGACGCGATTGATGAAAGACCTCGGCTACGGCAAGGGCTACCGCTACGCCCATGACGAGCCGGATGCCCTGGCGGCGGGACAGACGCACTTTCCGGACGGGCTCGCGCCTCGGCGCTATTACGAGCCCGTGCCCCGCGGGCTCGAGCTGAAGTTCCGGGAAACGCTTGAGCGCATCCGCGCCCGCGCCGCGGAGCCGGGACCCGATACGGGACGGGAACAGGGACATGCTTGACAGCCGCCGCCTCCGCACGGATCCGCAGGGCGTGGCCGCGAACCTCGCGCGCCGTGGCTACGCGCTCGACCTTGCGCAATTCGCGCAACTGGAGGCCCGACGCAAGCAGGCCCAGGTCGCCGTGGACGCGCTTCGCAACGAACGCAACACGCGCTCGAAGGCCATCGGGCAGGCGAAGGCGCGCGGCGAGGATACGACGCCGCTGCTCGCCGAAGTGGACTCACTCGGCGGGCGCCTGGCCGAGGCAGAACGCTCCCTCGCGTCCCTGCAGCAAGAGCTCGACGGACTGCTGCTCGAGCTCCCGAACCTCGTCCACGACAGCGTGCCGGACGGTCGCGATGCCGCATCGAACGTCGAAATCCGCCGGCACGGCGAGCCGCCGAAGCTCGCGTTCGAGGCAGCGGACCACGTGGCGGTCGCGGAAAGGCTTGCAGGCCTCGATACGGCGGCGGCGGGCCGCATCTCCGGTGCGCGCTTCGCGGTCCTCTGCGGTTCGGTTGCGAGCCTGCATCGCGCGCTCGCGCAGTTCATGCTGGACCTGCACCAGCGCGAGCACGGATATCGCGAGGCCTGGGTGCCTTACCTCGTGAGCCGCCGGACGCTGACTGGCACGGGCCAGCTGCCCAAGTTCGAGCAGGACCTCTTCAAGCTGTCGCGCGAGGCCCCGGAGGGCGAGCTGTTCCTGATTCCGACCGCCGAAGTGCCGCTCACGAACCTCGCCGCCGACCGCATCTTCGAGCCGGACGAGCTGCCGCTGCGGCTGGTGGCCCACACGCCGTGCTTCCGGTCGGAGGCCGGCTCCTACGGCAAGGACACGCGCGGCCTCATCCGCCAGCACCAGTTCGACAAGGTGGAGCTCGTGCACATCGTGCGGCCTGCCGATTCGTACGAGGCGCTGGAGGCCTTGACGGGGCATGCCGCGAAAGTGCTGGAGCGCCTCGAGCTGCCGTACCGGGTGATGTCGCTCTGTGCGGGCGACATCGGATTCGCGAGCGCGAAGACTTACGACCTCGAGGTGTGGCTGCCCGGGCAGGGCGCCTATCGGGAAATCTCGTCCTGCAGCAACTGCGAGGCATTCCAGGCGCGTCGCATGCAGGCCCGGTGGAGGAACCCGGAAACCGGCAAGCCGGAGCCGCTTCACACGCTGAACGGTTCCGGGGTCGCGGTCGGTCGCGCCCTCGTCGCCGTGCTGGAGAACTACCAGCAGGCCGACGGCAGCGTCGTCGTGCCCGGCGTGCTGCGGTCCTACCTCGGTGGCGTCGAGCGCCTCGCGCCGGCCTGATCAGTCGTCGCCGGCGACGCCGAGCAGGTGCAGCAGGCTCGTGAAGAGGTTGTAGATGCTGACGTAGAGCGTCACGGTGGCGTGGATGTAGTTGGTCTCGCCGCCGTGCACGATCTCACCGGTCTCGTACAGGATGAGCCCGGCCATCAGCAGCACGAACATGCCCGACACCGCGAGCGCCAGCGTCGGCATCGAAAACACCAGCGAAACGATGCCGAGCAGGAAGGCCGTAAGGATGCCGACGGCCAGGAAGCCGCCCATGAAGGAAAATCGCCGCCCGCTCCGGATTGCATAGGCCGACAACGCGAGAAACGTGACCGCCGTGATTCCGAAAGCGGTCATCACGACGGTGTGCCCGTCGGGAATGGCCTGTACGTACAGGCTGAGGATCGGGCCGAGCGTGTAGCCCATGAAACCCGTCAGCGCGAAAACGGACAGGAGTCCCCAGGCGCTGTCAGCGGTCTTGTGCACCGCGAAAAGCAGCGCGAAATAGCCGATCAGGGTCACCCAGGGTCCGAGGTACGGCAGGTTCAACGCATAGCTGAGGCCCGCCACGAGCGCACTGAATGCGAGCGTCGCGGACAGCAGCAGGTACGTGTTTCGCAGGACCTTGTGGGTCGCGAGTACCGACTGGCCGGATTCGACGCGTCCTGAGACGACGACGGGATTGCGTTCCATGGCGATTCTCCGTAGCCCCGGTGGACAGGTGCCAAGTATAGCCGAGGCGTGTTACATCCTCGTCCGCCGGCCGGGCGGCGCCGGGGGAGGGGCAGCCATGGCTGAATCTGACAAATTCTCGCTCACGAACTGCGGGCCCGTGGACCGGGCGCTGGCCCGCGTCGGCTTGCCGAGCGGGGATCCTCCGCGACTGTTCGTGCGCGCCTTCCTGCCGGCGGTCCTGGTCTGGGTCCCCTTGCTGGTGCTCGAGCTCGTGAAGCCCCCGATAGAGGGCGGAGCGGCCGTGAGCTTCTTCGACGACCTTTCCACGCACGTGCGCTTCCTGCTGGTCGTCCCGCTGCTGGTGCTTGTCGAGGCGAGCATCGGACGGCGCACGAAGCAGGTTGCCTCCCACTTCGTCGAGGCGCGGCTCGTTTCCGCCGCAGATCGCCCGCGCTTCGACGCGCTGTTGCGCAAGGCCGGTCGCGCTTTCGAATCTGCGCCTGTCGAAGCAGTGATCGCCGGCCTGGCGGCCTGCTTCGTCTGGTCGGCGGTGCAGAATTTCCGAGGCGACGGGTTGCAGTTCTGGTTCGAGGAGATGACGCCCGAGGGGGCGCGCCTGTCCGCCGCAGGCTGGTGGTATGTCATCGGCTCCTGGCTGTCGTCCTTCCTGCTGTTGCGCTGGTTCTGGCGCTACGTAGTCTGGTGCTGGTTCCTGCAGCGACTGTCGCGGCTCGACCTGCAGGTACTCGCGACGCATCCCGACCAGTCCGCGGGACTCGGGTTCGTGAGTTTCGGCCATACCGCGTTTGCGCAGCTCGGATTCACCGTCAGCTGCCTCGTCGCGGGAGCCATCGCCACGCGCGTCCTGCACGAGGGCGCGTCCCTCTTGAGCTACCAGTGGCCGCTTGCAGCGTTCGTCGCGATCTCCATCGCGCTCGGCCTCGCGCCGCTCGCGGTTTTCTGGCGGCCGCTGCGCATGGCGAAGGAAGCGGCCGTGCTGGTGTACGGTTCGTTTGCGTCGAAGTACATCCAGGACTTTCACGCGCGATGGATCGGCACGCAGGCAGGGGAAACCCCGCTCGAGTCCTCGGGCGACGTGCAGGGACTCGCGGATATCGGCGGGAGCCTCGATCGCGTCTACGACATGCGCCTGCTGCCGATCTCGCTCAAGACGGCCATTGCTTACGCAGTGGCGGCGCTCGCCCCCATGCTGCCGCTCCTGCTGCTCGTGATGCCGCTCCGCGACCTGCTGCGGCTCCTCATGCAGGCGATGATCTAGAATCCGCGGGGGACGCGATGGAGAGGTGGCAGAGCGGTTGAATGCACCGGTCTTGAAAACCGGCAGGGGCGCAAGCCCCTCGTGAGTTCGAATCTCACCCTCTCCGCCAGAATTTTCCGATTGAAACCGCCCATATCTGCGGGACTGCTGACTTGATACGCCGCTGGAATAGCCCCGACAGCACGGCCGTCGGGCAGGACGCGGAGGAATTCCTGCGACTGCTCGGCGGGCCGACCTGGATCTGCCTGGCCGGGGAGGACCCCGCGCGCACGCGGGCCGTCACCACCCTGCTGCACGGCAACGAGCCTTCGGGCACGCGGGCGCTGCACCGCTTCCTGCGGAATGGAATGCGGCCTGCGACGAACGTCATGGCGCTGGTCGCATCGGTCGATGCCGCACTTGCGCCGCCGGGTTACGCGCACCGCATGTTGCCCGGCCGCAAGGACCTCAACCGCTGCTTTGCCGATGCAGGCACCGACAACGAGGCCCGCCTCGCCCGGGCCGTCCTGGCTGACCTGCGGACGGCGCGACCGGAGGCTCTCGTGGACCTGCACAACACGTCCGGCCTGGGACCCTGCTACGGCGTCGGGACGCGCGCGGATCCGGCGCAGCTGGCGCTGGTGTCGCTGTTTTCCGGCTACCATGTCCTCACCGACATCCGCCTCGGCACGCTCATGGAAGCGGCAGAAGACGACTGGCCGACGGTCACCATCGAATGCGGCGGCGCCCGCGACCCGCGTTCGGACGAGATCGGCTACGAGGGGCTCGCGCGCTATCTCGGCGCCCAGTCGCTCTTTGGGGCGCGCGAGGGCGGCTCCGCGGTGGAAGTGCTGCGTCACCCGATCCGCGTCCGGCTCGCCGACGGTGCCGCCGTCGCCTACGGCAGCGAGCCCGCGGCCGGGGCCGCGCTCACCCTGCGGCGGGACATCGACCGCTTCAACTCGTCGGTGCTGACGGAGACCGATCCGCTCGGCTGGATCGCCGGTATGGACGTACTCACCGCGCGCGACGGCCGCGGCGTCGAGCTGCGCGATGACCTGCTCACGCTGCATGAGGGTCGGCTGCACGCGCGCCGGCCCCTGCGCCTCTTCATGGCGACGACGGACGCACGCATCGCCGCCGAGGATTGCCTGTTCTACGCCGTGTCCTGCCGGGAGGCGGACCATGGGTGACACGAAATTCGGTGCGAGCGACCCAAGGCAGCGTACCGCGTACATGGTGCATCTCGTCGACGACCTGAAAGCCCTCGAGAAAATGCTGGCGGCGGGGATGTTCGAGAGCGGGGTCACGCGCATCGGTGCCGAGCAGGAGCTGTGCCTGATCGACTATGCGTTGCGGCCCGCGATGCTCGGGATGGAACTGCTCCAGAGCCTCGACGATCCGCACTACACGACCGAGCTCGCGCGTTTCAACGCGGAAGTGAACCTGGATCCCCGGGAGCTCGGCGGCGACTGCTTCTCGCAGCTGGAGCACGAGCTGATCGAGCTGCTCACGCGCGCGAACAAGGCCGCGCACCGGCTCGGCGCCAAGATCATCCTCACGGGCATCCTGCCGACGATCCGGGACTCGGACATCACGCTCGACAACCTGACGCCGGTTCCGCGCTACAAGCTGCTGAACGACGCGCTGCGCGAGCTGCGCGGCCAGGATTTCCACTTCTACATCCGCGGCATCGAGGAGTTGATCACGAGCAAGGCCACGGTGATGGTCGAGGGTTGCAACACGAGCTTCCAGGTCCACTACCAGATCGACCCGGCGCGCTTCGCGTCCCAGTTCAACTGGGCGCAGGCGATCGCTGCGCCGGTCCTCGCCTGCGCGACCAACTCGCCGCTGTTCCTGGGCAAGCGGCTGTGGCGCGAAACGCGCATCGCGGTGTTCCACCAGTCCACCGACGACCGCCGCCTGCCGAGCACCTACCGCGAGCAGCGCCCGCGCGTCGGCTTCGGGCACCGCTGGGAGAACCGGTCCGTCGTCGAGTACTACCAGGAGGAGATCAGCCGGCACCGGGTCCTCATCACGCCGGCCATGGAGCAGGATGCGCTGGTCGAGCTGAAGGAGGGCCGCATCCCGAAGCTGAAGGCGCTGTGCCTCTTCACCGGCACGGTCTATCCGTGGAACCGGCCCTGCTACGGGATCACCAGCGGGAAGCCGCACCTGCGCATCGAGTGCCGCTTCCTGCCCGCGGGCCCGACGATCGTCGACGAAGTGGCGAATGCGGCGCTGTGGGTCGGGCTGATGCACGGCATGCCGGACGACTGCGCCGACCTGCCGCCCCGCTTGAGGTTCGAGGAGGCGCACGGCAATTTCCTGGCTGCGGCGCAGGTCGGGCTTGGCGCATCGATCGACTGGCTCGACGGCCAGTCCATTCCCGCGCGCACCTTGCTGCTCGAGACCCTGCTCCCCATTGCGCGTGGCGGCCTGCAAAGGG
This sequence comes from Steroidobacteraceae bacterium, assembly GCA_035281265.1. Taxonomy (GTDB): domain Bacteria; phylum Pseudomonadota; class Gammaproteobacteria; order Steroidobacterales; family Steroidobacteraceae; genus SCUD01. The sequence continues at coordinate 37,197 of DATEEF010000125.1, read as the reverse complement.
CGGCGGTGCAGGATGCCGACATCGACAAGTACCTGTCGATCATCGAGGAGCGAGTGCGCAGCGGCAAGACAGGCTCGCAGTGGATCCTGGACTCGATAGAACGCCTGGAAGGCGAGAGCTCGCGCCACGAGGCCATTGCGGCGACGACCGAAGGCATTTACCAGCGCCAGAAGCTCGGCCACCCCGTGCATCGCTGGCAGCCGAGCCGGCTCGCCGAGGCGGAGAGCGCCAGGGACCGCTGCTCGCGGGTCGAGCACATCATGTCGACGGACCTCGTCACGGCGCAGCCGGACGAGCCGGTCAAGCTGGTCCGGGGCCTCCTCTTGTGGAGCAACGTCCGGCACATTCCCGTGGAGTCGGACGATGGGACGTTGCTCGGCGTCGTCTCGAGCGAGTCCCTCCTGGCGAAGCTCGCGCCGGGTGAAGACGAAACCGAGCTGCGCGCCGCCGACGTCATGGAGCGCGATCCACCGACCGTCACGCCGGACACGCCGATCGCGGAGGCGATCGCACTCCTCGGTTCCCGCGACCTGACCTGCCTGCCGGTGCTCGCGAACGGCAAGCTCGTCGGGATCATCACCGACCGCGATTGCCTCAAGATCGTCCGCAGCCAGCACGGCGATCGCGGTGCGACCGCGGTGACGACCGGAGACTAGAGCCCGGCGTGACGGACCGTTCGCAGGACGACCGGGACGGCCTGACGCTGTCGCCAGATACCATGCGGCGGCTCGCGGACGCCGCGACGCGAGGGCTGCTGGAGCGTCTGGCGGGCCTGCGCGACGATGCACCCTGGCGCGGCGCCAGCCGTGCCGAGCTGGAGCGATTGCTGCGCGAACCGCCGCCGGAGCAGGGGAGCGACCCCGTCGAGGTCCTCGAGCGCGCCGTGCGGGAAGTCCTGCCCGTTGCGGGGCGCGTCGACCATCCACGCTTCTTCGCCTTCGTGCCCTCTGCGCCAACCTGGCCGGGCGTGATCGCCGACTACCTGGCCGCGGGATTCAACACGTTCCAGGGAACCTGGCTGGGCGCCGGCGCACCGAGCCAGGTCGAGCTCGTCGTGATCGACTGGATCCGCGACTGGATCGGCTACCCGGAATCTGCTGGAGGGCTCTTCACGTCGGGCGGATCGGCGGCAATCCTCGATGCGCTCGTCGCCGCGCGGGAATGGGCCGGCGCCCCGGATCGTCCCGCTGTCATCCTGGGCGACCAGACGCACTCGGCGGTCGAGCGGGCGGCGCGCATCATCGGCGTGCGGCGGGAAGGCATCGTCATCGTGCCCGCGGCCGGCGACTACCGGGTTACGGTGCCGGCGCTTGCCGCTGCGGTTCAGGAGGCGCGGGCGGGGGGATTCACGCCGATCGCCATCTGCGCGAATGCGGGCACGACGAACACGGGCGCGGTGGATCCCTTGCCTGCGATCGCGGACTTCTGCGCCGCCGAGAAGCTGTGGATGCATGTCGACGGTGCCTACGGCGGCTTCGCCGTCCTGTGCGAGCAGGGCCGGCGGTTGCTCAGGGGCCTCGAGCGCGCCGACTCGATCAGCCTCGACGCCCACAAGTGGCTGTTCCAGCCGTTCGAGGCGGGCTGCGTCATGGTCAAGGACGTCGCGCACCTCGTGCGCGCCTTCAGCGTGAATCCGGACTATCTCCAGGACACGAAGCTGGGGCTCGAGCACGTGAACTTTGCGGACCGGGGCTACCAGCTCACGCGGTCTTTTCGCGCGCTCAAAGTGTGGATGTCGATCCAGACCTTCGGCATGGCCCGCTTTCGCGAGGCGATCGCGCGCGGGATCGATTTCGCGACACAGGCGGGCGCGCTCGTCGAAGCCAGCCAGGAGCTGGAGCTGCTCGGCCCGCCGTCCCTCGGCATTGTCTGCTTCCGGTATCTCCCGCGCGGCAAGGCCTGGACTGCAGAGCGCATTGACAAGCTCAATGAAGCGATCCAGGCGCGCGTCATCGCGTCCAGTACCGCCATGATCTCCTCGACCCGACTGCGCAAGGCCTATTCGCTGCGCCTCTGCATCATGTCCCACCAGACGACCTGGGACGACGTGCGGGGGACGATCGCGCGGATCGAGGAGTTCGGCCGCGCGCTGTCCGATTCCTGACCCGCGCGGCGTCGGCGGGCGTGTCCACGTCGAGCGCCGCCCGAGGCAGCTCGATGCCGACGACCGACCTTGCCGGATCGCGCAGCAAGTCACGCGCGCCCTGGTCGCCGTGCAGGCGGCGCAGTTCCGGGAAGAGCCGCCGCGGGAACAGCGCGGGCGGGCCGAGGATGCCGCCGGCCAGACTCGCGACGATGGACCTCGGCCGCGCCTGCCAGGCGGCGGCGACCAGTGCGAGGTCACCCGGGCCGAGTGACGCCTGGTCGGCAAGGACGATGAGCGCGGCCCTGGCAGTCCGCGGCAGCGCGGAGATACCCGCGGCGAGGGACGAGGCGAGGCCGCGCCGCCAGGCACGATTCACGACCACGTGCGCCGGCAAGCCGGATAGCTCCTGACGCAGTCGACCCGCCTGCGCACCGAGCACCACGACGCAGCCGGCCGGTGCAATCGCAACGGCGCTGCGGACCGCGCGCCGCAACATCGACTCGCCGCCGATGCGCGCGAACTGCTTGGGCGCGCCGAAGCGCCGCGACCCGCCCGCGGCGAGCAGGACGACCCAAGGCCGCGCTATCATCCGTGGCATGCGCAAAGAATACGCGAGCCTGCGCCGCCGGCCATTGCTGGCACCCGTGTGGATCGCCGCGCTCGCGGGCATCGTCGTGATCGTGCTCGGTTTCTGGCTGCTCTCGGCGGCGTCGACGACGACGGTTTTCGTCATGCGCCACGCGGAGAAACTGACGGCGAATCCCGACGACCCCGATCCGGCGCTCGCACCCGCCGGCGAGGCCCGTGCGCTCGAGATCGCACAGCTGTTCGGGCGCGCGCCCGAGGGACAGGGACTGGATGCCATTTTCGTGACGGAGCTGCGGCGCACCGGCGACACGGTGCGACCGCTCGCGAACCGCCTCGGGATCCCGGTGCTGACCGTCAAGGCCGACGATCCGGCGGAGGCCGCCAAGCGGGCGCTGACCGATTTCCGCGGGGGGCGCATCCTCATGGTCGCGCACTCCGACACGGTGCCCACGATCGTCAAGGAGCTTTCCGGGGACGACGTCGGCGAAATGTCCGAGACCGAATACGGAATCGTATACGTCGTGGCCGTGCCGAGGTTCAGCCGCGCGGCGGTTACGCGCCTCGACCTTCCCTAGCCGCAACCGCGCGTTCGACGAACGCCTGGTGCTTGCCGATCATGAGATCGGCGAGGACCGCGTCCGCGATGCGCCCACGTGCGTCGATCAGGTAGGTCGCACGGCGGACGCCGATGCCGAGCGGCCCATCGACGTCATAGGCCTTGACGGCCAGCTTGTCCTCGTCCGAGAGCAGGGTGAAGGGCAGGGCATGCTCCTTGCGGAAGCGTTGGTGGCTGTCGGGCGACTGCGGGCTGACACCGACGACGCGAAGGCCCGAGGCGAGGATACGGGCGTGCAGGTCGCGCAGGTCGCAGGCTTCCCTTGTGCAGCCGGGCGTGAAGTCGGCCGGGTAGAAGTAGAGGATCAGCGGGCCGTCTGCGACCAGGTCCCGCAACCGGCGAGGCCTGCCATCCTGGTCCGGCAGCGTGAAGTCCGGCGCGGCGACTCCGATCTTCAGCATTTCAAGGCGCCGTGCATAGGCTCGATAAGGTACCCGATCGAGGGGTCCAACGTCGCGCAGGCGTCCGTTTGCTTGCTGGCCCGGGGGCGTCTCATTACAATTCCGCCCCTCATTCGTGGGGCGGTAGCTCAGCTGGGAGAGCGTCGCGTTCGCAATGCGAAGGTCGAGGGTTCGATCCCCTTCCGCTCCACCAATTTCTTTTCATTTCTCTCGTTGACACTGGCTGGTCGCAGGCCTAGGTTGAACCTGGGGCGCGGCATCCGGCGATGCCCGCGTTGGCGTCGACATTTTCTGGAGAGAACCCATGGCAGCAAGGAAGAAGGCAGCAAGAACCGCGCGACGCTCGATCGAGCGCAAGCGCCGCGCCGTACGGCGCAAGGTGGCGCGCAGGAAGACGGCGGCACGGGTCCGGGTCAAGGCGCGCAAGGCCGGCGCCCGCGTGAAAGCGCGCTCTGCAGTACGCAGTGCGAAGCGCACGGTGCGCAAGGCCGCCCGCAAGGCGACGAGCGCTGCCCGCCGGAAGGTCCGGGCCGCCAAGCGCGGTGCCCGCTCGGCGATCCGCAGCACGGCGAGGAACGTCCGCTCGGCGACCCGTACGGTCGAAAGGGCGGCGACCGACCTCGTCAGCGTGGCCGCGACGAAAGTCGAGCAGGCGACGGTTGCCGTCGACCAATCGCTTGCCGAGCCGCGCCAGTCTCCGGCCGCGGCATCCGCCCAGGCGGCCTGAAGCGCTGAATCCAGGCACTTTCCCCGGGGCCGGTCCGGACGGACCGGCCCTCGGGTAAGATTTTGCCTCGCCCGCCCCGGTAGCTCAGTGGATAGAGCGGCCGCCTCCTAAGCGGCAGGTCGTCGGTTCAACTCCGGCCCGGGGCGCCAGCCCTTGTGTTCTCTTTCAGCAGTCGCCGGTTTCGTCAGCCGTTCGGCGGCGGAGCCGGTTCCTGTGCCGGATCGGTCGGGGTCGAACCATCGGGCGGCGGCGGCATGTCGGTCGGCGCCGGCGGCGGCGGGGTAGCCGTCGTGTCCGTGGCCGGCGGCACATCCGCCGGTGTGGCGGGCGTAGTCGTTGCGTCGTCTGCCGGATCCTTGGGATTGCAGCCCGCGAGCAGCGTTCCGCCCAGTGCGATCACGGCAAGTATCTGGATCGGATTCATCCTTGCACCTCCGGTGTCTGAGACCGAGTAGTTAACACGGTCAGCTCGAATGGACTGTAGGCGATCGTCGTAGCTTCACCAGGGAGCCGTCCGGGCAGAGGCATTGCCCCCGACGCGCCGGTGCATGCGATTCCGCGCACAGGCTGTTGAAATCCTTTGACTTAGAGTCGAGGTGCGTCCGGTATAATTGCTCAGGCCATGAGCCGATCCCTGCGCGAGCTTTACGAATCGAGCCCGTTCTCGAGCGCGCAGGCGTCCTACGTCGAAGAGCAATACGAACGGTTCCAGGCGGATCCGTCGAGCGTCAGCGCGGAGTGGCGGGAATTCTTCGGCCCGTTCGGCGCTGCGCCGCGACCTAAACCGGGGAAGCCGCCGCAAGAGATTTCTGCACAGCCGTCGACGGCGACGGTCGCGCCGCCCTATCCGGCGCCGACCTCGGACGTCGAGAAGCAGTCATCCGTCTCGCGGCTGATCCAGTTCTACGCCAACCGCGGCCACCTCATCGCCGACATCGACCCGCTCGGCTTGATGCAGCGGCCGGTGCCGAAGGTGCTGGATCCAGCCTATGTCGGCCTGACCGAAGCGGACTACGACAAGGTGTTCTTCACGGCGAGCCGCACAAGCGGCGTCGACAAGCAGATGAAGCTGTCGGAGATCGTGAAGCAGCTCCGCCACATCTATACGGGCCGCATCGGCGCCGAGTTCGCGCACGTGTCGACCAGCGAGGAGCGGCTGTGGCTGCAGGACCGCTTCCAGGACGGGCGCCTGCATCACCGCTTCACCAACGACGAGCGCCTGAATCTCCTGTGGCAGCTCACGGCGGCGGAAGGCCTCGAGCGCTACCTGCACACGCGCTACGTCGGCCAGAAGCGCTTCTCGCTCGAGGGCGGCGATGCGCTCATCGCGCTCCTCGACGACGTCGTCCAGCGCAGCGGCGCCGCGGGCGTCGAGGAAATCGTGATCGGCATGGCGCACCGCGGCCGGCTGAACGTGCTGGTCAACGTGCTCGGCAAGTCGCCGTCGATGCTGTTCTCCGAGTTCGAGGGCAAGGTCGAGCACGCGAATGCGAAGGGATCGGGCGACGTCAAGTACCACAAGGGCTTCTCGGCTGACCTGCGCACGACGGGTGGCAACGTGCACGTCGTCCTCGCCTTCAATCCTTCGCACCTCGAGGTCGTGGACGCGGTCGTCGAGGGCTCGGTGCGCGCGCGCCAGGAGCAGCGCGGCGACCTGACCGGCGCCACGATCCTGCCGCTCCTGATCCACGGCGACGCCGCCTTCGCCGGGCAGGGCGTCGTCATGGAGACGCTGCAGCTGTCGCAGGCGCGGGGCTTCACGACCGGCGGCACGCTGCACGTCGTCATCAACAACCAGGTCGGCTTCACGACCAGCGAGCCGGCCGACGCCCGCTCGACGCTCTACTGCAGCGACGTCGCCAAGATGATCGAGGCGCCGATCTTCCACGTGAACGCGGACGACCCGGAGGCGGTCGTGTTCGTCGCGCGCCTCGCGCTCGACTACCGCATGAAGTTCCGCAAGGACGTCGTCATCGACCTCGTCTGCTACCGCCGGCACGGACACAATGAGGCCGACGAGCCCGCGGCCACCCAGCCGCTCATGTACCAGGCAATCCGCCGCCACGCGACCGCCCGGCAGATCTACGGCCAGCGCCTCGAGCAGGACGGCCTGCTGGCCGAGGGGCAGGCGGCGACCATGCTCGAGGACTACCGGCGCGGCCTCGAGGAGGACCGCCCGCAGGCGCGCGCATTCGCCGGCACCAGCGGCAACAAGTTCACGGTCGACTGGAGCCACCATATCGCTGCGGACCCCGCGGAGAAGGTGGTGACGGCCGTCGAGCGCAAGCGCATGGACTCGCTCGCGAAGATCCTCACCAAGCCGCCCGCGGGCTTCCAGCTGCACCCACGCGTCGCGCGCATCGTCGACGACCGCGCCCGCATGTACGCGGACGAGATCCCCCTCGACTGGGGCGCGGCGGAGACGATGGCGTACGCGACGCTCCTGACGGACGGCTACGACGTCCGCATCACCGGCCAGGACTCCGCGCGCGGGACCTTCTTCCATCGCCATGCCGTGCTGCACGACCAGGCGACGGGCGGGACGGACACTCCGCTCGTGCGTGTCGCCAAGGACAAGGTTCGCTTCCGCATCATCGATTCGACGCTGTCCGAGGAGGCGGTGCTCGGCTTCGAGTACGGCTACTCGACTACCGACCCCTCGACGCTCGTGATCTGGGAAGCCCAGTTCGGCGACTTCGTCAACGGCGCGCAGGTGATCATCGACCAGTTCATCACCTCGGGCGAGTCGAAGTGGGGCCGGATGTCCGGCATCACGCTGTTCCTGCCGCACGGCTACGAGGGCCAGGGCCCGGAGCACAGTTCCGCGCGCCTCGAGCGCTTTTTGCAGCTATCGGCGGAGAACAACCAGCAGGTCTGCGTGCCGTCGACGCCGGCGCAGATGTTCCACATGCTGCGCCGCCAGATGCTGCGCGCGCTGCGAAAGCCGCTCGTCGTCATGACGCCGAAGAGCCTGCTGCGCCACAAGCTCTCGGTGTCCACCATGACCGACCTGAGCGAAGGCCGCTTTCAGCAGGTCATCGACGAAGTCGATGCGCTCGACGCGGCGAAGGTGCGGCGGATCGTGTTCTGCAGCGGCAAGGTGTATTTCGACCTGCTCGAACGTCGCCGCGCTGCGAAGGACGGCAATGTCGCGATCGTGCGCATCGAGGAGCTGTATCCGTTCCCGGCGGACGGCTACCACGCGATCCTCGAGCGCTATGGCAAGGCGAAGGACATCGTCTGGTGCCAGGAGGAGCCGCAGAACCAGGGCGCCTGGTACCAGATCCGCCATCGCCTGCAGGCGCCGCTCGACGGTGACCGCACCCTGCACTACGCTGGCCGCGAGAGCGCAGCCGCCCCGGCGACGGGACTTTATTCCAATCACCAGCGCGAACAGGAAGCTCTGGTCGCCGCTGCCCTGAACCGGAAGGATTCATGACCACGGAAGTCCGCGTTCCCCAGCTGCCCGAATCCGTTGCCGACGCGACCCTGGTCGCCTGGCACAAGAAGGCGGGCGACACCGTCAGCCGCGACGAGAACCTCGCGGACCTCGAAACCGACAAGGTCGTGCTCGAAGTGCCCGCGCCCGCGGCCGGTATCGTCAAGTCGGTCGCGAAGGCCGCCGGCACGACCGTGACCAGCGGGGAACTGCTGGCGGTGATCGAAGAGCAGGCGGGCGCCGCAGCGCCTGCCGCGGCCAGGGCGGACGCGAAGAAGCCGGCTGACGGGAAAAAGCCGGCTGCTGCCGCGCCATCCGCGGCTCCCGCACCGCCTGCACCAGCCCAGGCTCGCGCCGACGATCATCCCGCGAAGCTGTCACCCGCTGCCCGGCGCCTGGTCGAGGAGAACCGCCTGAGTGCCGGCGACATCGCCGGCAGCGGGCGCGACGGTCGCATCACGAAGAGCGACGTGGCTCATCACCTCGAAGGCGCGCCGCAGGCTCGCGCGCCGTCGCCGGCGCCCGCCCGCGAGGACCGCCGGGTGCCGATGTCGCGGTTGCGGGCGCGCATCGCCGAGCGCCTGGTGGAAGCCCAGTCGACGGCCGCGCTCCTCACGACATTCAACGAGATCGACATGCAGGCGCTGATGGCACTGCGCGCACGCTACAAGGACGCCTTCGAGAAGCGGCACGGCGTGCGCCTCGGCTTCATGTCGTTCTTCGCGAAAGCCTGCGTCGAGGCGCTGCGGCGCTACCCCGTCGTCAACGCGTCGGTCGAGGGCGCCGATATCGTGTACCACGACTACTACGACCTCGGCGTCGCCGTATCCACCGACCGTGGCCTCGTGGTGCCGGTGCTGCGCGATGTGGACCGGATGGACTTCGCCGCGATCGAGAGGGCGGTGACCGGTTTCGCCGAGCGCGCGCGCACCGGCTCGATCACTCTCGATGAGCTGACGGGCGGCACCTTCTCGATCACCAATGGCGGCGTGTTCGGCTCGCTCATGTCGACGCCGATCGTCAACGCGCCGCAGAGCGCCATCCTCGGCATGCACAAGATCCAGGAAAGACCCGTCGCCGCGGACGGCCAGGTCGTCGTCCGGCCGATGATGTACGTCGCGCTGACCTACGATCACCGCATCATCGACGGCCGCGAGGCCGTGCAGTTCCTCGTGGCCGTGAAGGAAGCGCTCGAGGATCCCGCGCGGCTGCTGCTCCAGGTTTGAGGACCCGACACCATGTCTGACAGCTTCGACGTCATCGTCATCGGCGGCGGCCCGGCCGGCTACCCCGCAGCCATCCGTGCGGCGCAGAACAAGCTTGCGGTCGCCTGCATCGACGGCTGGAAGAACCGCGACGGCAGCTCCGCATTCGGCGGCACCTGCCTGAACGCCGGCTGCATTCCATCGAAGGCGTTGCTCGAGTCCTCCGAGCTCTTCCACCGCGCGCAGCACGAGTTCGCGGCTCACGGCGTCAGGTTCGAAGGCATCGCGTTCGACGTCGCCGCGATGCAGAAGCGCAAGGGCACGATCGTGAAGGGGATGACGCAGGGCATCCTCTCGCTGCTGAAAGCTGCCGGCGTCACGCCGCTCACGGGCCACGGCAAGCTCCTGCCGGGGCGCCAGGTGGAGTTCACGGGCGCCGACGGCGCCAAGCGCAGGTTACAGGCGAAACACGTGGTGATCGCCTCGGGCTCGGAGCCGATGGCGCTGCGCGGCGTCGACTTCGACGGCAGGCTCGTCGTGGATTCCTGGGGAGCGCTCGAGTTCGAGGCGGTCCCGAAGCGACTGTGCGTCATCGGCGCCGGCGTGATCGGCCTCGAGCTCGGCAGCGTCTGGCGCCGCCTCGGTGCCGAGGTCGTCGTACTCGAGGCGCTCGAGCAGTTCCTGCCGATGGCGGACGGCGCCTTGTCGAAAGAGGCCCTGCGGCACTTCAAGAAGCAGGGGCTCGACGTGCGGCTGGGGGCGAAGGTGTCCGGCGCCAAGGCGGAGAAGGACGGTGTGCGCGTGAGTTACACGGACGCCGCCGGCAGCCAGTCGCTCGTCGTTGACCGCGTGATCGTCGCGATCGGCCGCAGGCCTTACACCAAGGACCTGCTGGCGGACGGGACCGGCGTCGCGCTCGATGCGCGCGGCTTCGTAGAGGTGGACGATCACTGCCGTACCGGCGCCGAGGGCGTGTGGGCCGTCGGGGACTGCGTTCGCGGGCCGATGCTCGCGCACAAGGGCAAGGAGGAGGGCGTCGCCGTCGCCGACCTCATCGCGGGACAGTACGGGCACGTCAACTACAACGTGATCCCGTCGGTGATCTACACGGCCCCCGAGATCGCCTGGGTCGGGCAGTCCGAGGAACAGGCGAAGGCCGCGGGCCGCAGCGTCAAGATCGGCAGCTTTCCGTTCGCCGCGAGCGGCCGCGCCAAGGCGATGGAGGCGGGCGCCGGCTTCTGCAAGGTGGTCGCGGACGCGGGCAGCGACGAGATCCTGGGCGTGCACATCATCGGACCGATGGCGGGGGAACTCATCGCCGAGGCCGTGCTCGCGATGGAGTACTCGGCGAGCAGCGAAGACCTGCAGCGCACCGTCCACGCACACCCGACGCTGTCGGAAGCGCTGCACGAGGCGGCGCTGGCGGCGGACAAGCGGGCGATCGATATCCCCAATCGCTGACCTGATTCGAAGGGGTCAGACCCCTTCACGAATATGAAGGGGTCAGACCCCTTCGTCATGCGCGGCGTCGGGCGCTGATGATGCCGGGCATGGCCGAGAGCCGCGACAGCAGCCGGGACAGTTCCGCGAGGCCGCCGACCGCGACGCGCAAGGTCAGGTCCGCGCTCCCTTGCGCGGCGTTGCCCTGCGACGCCAGCCGCTCGATGTCGATGCGTTCCTCGGCCACCACCGTCGTGATGTCGCGCAGGAGGCCCCTCCGGTCCATCGCGTGCACGACGATGTCGACCGGGTAGCGGCGGCCCGCCGCCTTGCCCCAATCCACCTGCAGGAGGCGCTCCGGCGCCCGGGCCGCGAGCCGGGCGAGGTTGCGGCAGCCCGAGCGATGGAGCGTGATGCCGCGCCCGACGGTGACATAGCCGGTCACCGGCTCGGGGGGCACCGGGTTGCAGCAGCGAGCGTGCGTCGAGAGCAGGTCGCCGACGCCCTCGACCTCGACCGCCGCTGCCTGCTCCCGGCGCGTCACGCCGATCGGCGGCAGTTCGGCGCCGGGCAGGGGCTGCGACCGGTTGCGCTGGCGGCGCTCGATGGCGCCGGCGACCTGAGCGAGCCCCAGCTCGCCCGATCCAATGGCGAGGTGCAGCGCCTCGGCGCTCGTGAGGCCGAATTCGCCGACCAGGTCCGAGGTGATTGAATGTTCCGCGCCCAGGCGATCGAGCTCCCGCTCGAACATCTCCCGGCCCTCGCGCCGGTTCACGCCGGCGTCCTGCCGCTTGTACCAGGCGCGCACTTTCGCCCGGCTGCGGGGCGAGGCGAGGAAGCCCTCGCGCTCGACGAGCCAGTCGCGGCTCGGCTGCGCTTTCTTGCCACCGATGATCTCGACCACCTCGCCGTTCGCGAGCCGGTGGTTGAGCGGCACGATGCGGCCGTTGACGCGCGCGCCGCGGCAGCGGTGGCCGAGCTCGGTGTGTACGTGGTACGCGAAGTCGAGCGGCGTCGCGCCCGACGGCAGGTCGACGACCTCGCCTTTCGGCGTGAGGGCGTACACGCGATCGTCGAAGAGATCCGCCCGCACGCGGCTCAGGAAGTCGGATTCGGTTTCCGCGTCCGAGGCGGGAGCGAGCAGCTCGCGCAGCCATTCGATCTTGCGGTCGTAGGCGGCGTCCCGCGCGGCCCCCTCCTTGTAGCGCCAGTGCGCGGCCACTCCGAGCTCGGCGTGGTCGTGCATCTCGCGCGTCCGGATCTGGATCTCCACGGGCACGGCGGACGGACCGAGCACCGCCGTGTGCAGCGAGCGGTACAGGTTGTCCTTCGGCGTCGCGATGTAGTCGTCGAACTCGCCCGGGATGTAGTGCCAGCGACCGTGCACGATGCCGAGCGCCGCGTAGCAGTCCTCGACCGAGGCCGTGATGATGCGCACGGCGCGCACGTCGAAGACCTGCTCGAAAGCGAGATTCTTCCGGTGCATCTTCCGCCAGATGCTGTAGATGTGCTTGGGCCGGCCGACGACCTCGGCGCGGATGCCGGCAGCCTCGAGCTCTGCGGAGATCTCGGCGATGACGGCGGCGATGTAGCGCTCGCGGTCCATGCGCGACTCGTTGAGCCAGCCGGCGATGCGGCGGTACTCGGCGGGCTCGAGCCAGCGGAAGGCGAGGTCCTCGAGCTCCCACTTGAGCTGCCAGATGCCGAGGCGGTTCGCCAGCGGCGCATAGATCTCGCGCGTCTCCCACGCGAGCCGCATTCGGGCCGCGTCATCGAGGTCGCGGGCGCCGCGCATTCGCCGTAGCTGGTCCGCGAGGCGGACGAGCACGAGCCGCGGGTCGGTGACGACCGCGAGCAGCATGCGGCGCAACGCGTCCGCCTGCACCCCGGAGAGCCCGCTCGACGTCGCGAGCGGGTTCCCCGCGCGGAACTCGCCGAGGCGGCCGAGCTCCTCGGCCATCACGGTCGCGGCCTCTCCGCCGCATTCGACGGCGCCGGCGCGCGTCAGGAGTCCGCGCGCGAGCAGCGGCTGCACGAGGGCACCGGCGACGATGTCGCGCTCGGCGTCGAGCGCCGCGACGATCGCGGCCGTCTCGTCACCCTGCGCGCGTGCCTCGTCCCAGCCGGCATCGGGCACGGCCCTCGCGTCCAGCGCCGCGCGCAAGTCGGCCAGCACGGCCGCGCCGGCGGCCGCTGCAGTGGTCGTCGTCTTCATGGCGAATGGCTATCATAACTCCCATGGTGCGCATCCTCGGCCTCGATCCCGGATCGCGGATCACGGGTTACGGCGTCGTGGATGCCGGCAGTCACGGCGTCCGGTACGTCGCGAGCGGCTGCATCCGGGTGGGCGAGGGCGCGATGGCGGGACGCCTGCTCGCGATCCACCGCCACGTCACGGAGCTCGTGACGGCCCACGCCCCCGACGAGATCGCCGTCGAGCGCGTCTTCATGCACCGGAATCCCGACAGTGCCCTGAAGCTCGGCCAGGCGCGCGGCGCCGCACTCTGCGGCGCCTGCCAGGCCGGGGCCCCGGTCTTCGAGTATGCGCCCCGGGCGGTGAAGCAGACGGTGACGGGAACGGGCGGCGCCGAGAAGGCCCAGGTCATGCACATGGTCAAGGCCCTGCTGGCCCTGCAGGGACGGCTGAGCGCGGACGCGGCCGACGCCCTCGCGATCGCGGTCTGCCACGCCCAGCATCGCGGCGCCGCGCGCGCCCGGAACGGCCGATGATCGGGCACCTGCGCGGCCGGCTCGTGCGCAAGGCGCCGCCGGCGCTCATCGTCGACGTCAACGGCGTCGGCTATGAGCTCGAGGCGCCGATGTCGACGTTCTACCGCCTGCCCGAGCTCGGCAGCGAGGTGGAGCTCGCCACGCACCTCGTGGTGCGCGAGGACGCCCACCTCCTGTACGGGTTCGCGACCGAGGACGAGCGGCGTCTGTTCCGCGACCTGCTGCGCGTGACCGGCATCGGGCCCAAGATCGGGCTGGCGCTGCTCTCCGGCATCGATGTCGACACCTTCATGCGCTGCGTCGAGGCACAGGACGTCGCGGCGCTGACGCGGATTCCCGGCATCGGGCGCAAGACCGCGGAGCGCCTGCTGGTGGAGATGCGCGATCGCATCAGCGCGCTCGGGCAGATGCCGGCTTCCGCTCCGAAGAGCGCCGGCGGCGCCCGCGCCGAGGCCTACGCGGCGCTCGTCGCGCTCGGCTACCGCCCGGTCGAGGTCAACCGGCTGCTGCAGGGCGTCGAGCAGGAGGGCGCCGGCACGGAGGAGCTCATTCGCCGCGCATTGCAGGCGGCGGCCCGGTAGGATTCCGCACGATGATCGAGCAAGACCGCGTGACCGCCGCCACCGCGACGCGTGAGGACGAGGACTTCGCGCGCAGCGTGCGCCCGCGGCGGCTGGACGAGTACATCGGGCAGGCCGCAGTGAAGCAGCAGATGAGCATCTTCATCGAGGCGGCGCGGCGGCGGAACGAGGCGCTCGACCACGTGCTGATCTTCGGGCCGCCCGGCCTCGGCAAGACCACGCTTGCGCACATCGTCGCGCACGAGCTCGGCGTCAACCTGCGCCAGACCTCGGGGCCGGTGCTGGAGCGGGCCGGCGACCTCGCCGCCATACTCACCAACCTGCAGCCGCGCGACGTGCTGTTCGTCGATGAGATCCACCGGCTGAGCCCCGTCGTGGAGGAGGTGCTCTACCCGGCGCTCGAGGACTTCCAGCTCGACATCATGATCGGCGAGGGGCCCGCGGCCCGCTCGATCAAGCTCGACCTGCCGCCATTCACGCTGGTCGGCGCGACCACGCGGGCGGGACTCCTGACTTCACCCTTGCGCGACCGCTTCGGCATCGTGCAGCGGCTCGACTTCTACGGCCGCGACGAGCTGAAGCAGATCGTCGTCCGCGCCGCGGGCATCCTCGGGCTGCCGATCGACGACGCGGGCGCGACGGGCCTTGCGCAGCGCTCGCGCGGCACGCCGCGCATCGCGAACCGCCTGCTGCGGCGCGTGCGCGACTTCGCCGAGGTGCGGGCCTCCGGGCGCATCGATGCCGCGGTCGCGAAGGACGCGCTCGACCTCCTCGAGGTCGACGTCGAGGGGTTCGACCTGCTCGACCGGCGCTTTCTGCTGACCGTGATAGAGAAGTTCTCCGGTGGCCCGGTCGGGATCGACAGCCTGGCGGCCACGCTCGGCGAGGAGCGGGACACGCTCGAGGACGTCGTCGAGCCCTTCCTGATCCAGCAGGGCTTCATCGTGCGCTCGGCGCGCGGCCGCGTGGCGACGGCCGCGGCATGGCGCCATCTGGGCCGCGAGCCGCCCGCCGAGCCGGGTGGCGCAACCCTTCCGCTGTTCCGCGGGTAGGGCGGCGTGGGGACCTTCTCGATCCCGGTGCGCGTCTACTGGGAAGACACCGACGCCGGGGGTGTTGTCTATTACGCACGCTACCTGCATTTCCTCGAGCGCGCGCGCAGCGAGTGGCTGCGCAGCGTCGGCATCGACCAGGCCCGGCTGCAGCGGGAAGAACGCCTGCAGTTCGTCGTGGTCGAAGCCAACATCCGCTACCATCGTCCTGCGAAGTTCGACGACGAGCTGGTCGTCACGTCGGCGCTCGAGGCGCGACGCGGCGCGTCGGTGACTTTCGTGCAGGAGATCCGCCGCGGCACGCTGGCGGGCGAGCTGCTCGTCAGCGCGACGGTCCGCGCGGCCTGCCTCGCCTGCGACACGCTGAAACCGCGGCCGTTGCCCGCGGTTTTCGCGCGCAACGCCTGAAGGAGCGCATTTGAACCTGAACGATCCGCACTCGGTGCTCTCGCTGATCCTCAACGCCGGACCGGTCGTCAAGGTCATCATCGCGATGCTGCTGGTCGCCTCGCTGGTGTCCTGGACCATCATCTTCCGCAAGAAGCGCCTGCTTTCCCAGGCTGAAAGCGAAGCCAACAAGTTCGAGGGCACGTTCTGGTCCGGCGGCGACCTCGGCAAGCTGTATCGCGCGATCGGCACTCGCAACAAGACGCCGGTCGGCATGGAGAGCATTTTCGAGGCCGGCTTCGGCGAGTTCACGCGCCTGCGCGGCCAGTCCGTGCCCGCCGGCGAGCTGCTCGAAGGCGTGCGGCGCACGATGCGCGTCGCGCAGCTGCGCGAGATCGACCGGCTCGAGGCGAGCCTCGCGACACTCGCCACCGTGGGCTCGACGAGCCCGTACGTGGGCCTCTTCGGCACGGTGTGGGGCATCATGGGAGCTTTCCAGGGACTTGGAAACGCACAGCAGGCGACGCTCGCGATGGTCGCGCCCGGCATCGCCGAGGCGCTGATCGCGACCGCGGCGGGCCTGTTCGCGGCAATCCCCGCGGTCGTCGCCTACAACCGCTATGCCGACAAGATGAGCCGCCTCGAGCTGCGCTACGACGCGTTCATGGACGAGTTCTCGACGCTGCTGCAGCGCCACGCCTCGGGCAGGGCCTGAGATGCCCGCGATCCAGCGGCGCCGGCGGCTGATGGGCGAGATCAACGTCGTGCCGTACATCGACGTCATGCTCGTACTCCTCATCATCTTCATGGTGACGGCGCCGCTGCTCACACAGGGCGTGCAGGTGGAGCTGCCGGACGCCAATGCCAAGCCCATCGACCCGGAGCTGCTGAAGGACCGCGAGCCGCTCGTGCTGTCTGTGGATCGCGACGGACGCTATTACCTCAACGTCGGCGGGGACGAGGATAGTGCGGTCACGGAGGACGAGATCGCGCGCAGGGCCTCCGCCGTGATCGGCCGCGACCCGGCGCTGCCGGTGCTCGTCAAGGCCGACGAGCGCGTCCCCTACGGCAGGGTGGTGCGCGGCATGGTGATCCTGCAGCAGGCGGGCGCAACCAAGATCGGGTTCCTGACCGACCCCAAGGCGGTGGAGGCGCTCGAAGAGCTCGAACGCAGGCGATGACTGCCAGGCCACGAACGCCCATTGCGCCCGTCGGCTGGTCGATCGCGCTGCATGCGGTACTCGCGGGCCTCCTGTTCGTCGGCCTGTCCCTGCCGAAGCCTGAACCCGACATGGTGCTGCTGCCGATCGACGCCGTCGTCGTCGACGACGCCATCCTGCAGGCCGCGGGGCGGCAGCGCCGCGAGATCGAGCGACGCGAGACCGAGCGCCGGGCACAGGCCGCTGCCGAGGCCGAGAAGCGTCGGCTCGAGGAGGAGGAGCTTGCCCGGGTCGAGGCGGAGCGCGTTGCGGAAGAACAAGCTGCCCGCCGCGCCGAGGAGGAGACGCGTCTGGCCGCCGAGCGCAAGTCGCGTGCGGAGGCGGAAGCGAAGCGGAAGGCGGAGCAGGCCGCAGAATCGAAGCGCAAGGCGGCCGAGGCCAAGGCAGCGGCCGACAAGCGACGCGCGGCCCAGGATCAGCAGGAACGCGACTCGCGCGAGGCCGAGCTCCGGGCGAGCCTGGCCGAAGAGGAGAACCGCGCCAGCGCGGGGTTCCAGAGCCTCAAGGCGAGCTACGTGCGCGCCATCCAGGTTCACGTCGAGCAGCGCTGGTACGAGCCGCCGGGACTCGCGGCGGGACTCAGTTGTACGATCTTCGTGTCGCAGATACCGGGAGGCGAGGTGGTCGGCATGCGATTCGGGCCCTGCAATGGCAACGCCGCCGTGCGCCAGTCCATCGAGAATGCGGTTCGCAACGCATCGCCCCTGCCGGCCCCGCCCGAGCCCCGCTTGTTCGAGCGCGAGGTCAAGCTCGTTTTCACGCCCAAGGAGTCCCGCCGTTGAACGTCCGCCGCATGCTACTGGTCCTCGTCGTCATGGCCCTGCCGCTCGGCACCGCCGTGGCCCAGCTCACCGTGCAGATCCTCAAGGGCATGGCGGAATCCGTGCCGATCGCGATCGTCCCGCTCGCCTGGGAGGGCAGCGGGCCGCTGCCCTACGACGTCGCGGCGACGGTGCAGGCCGACCTCGAGCGCAGCGGGCGCTTCAGGCCGCTCAAGCGTGATCAGCTCCTCGAGCAGCCGCATGCCGCCAGCGAGGTGGACACCGCCGACTGGCGCATGCTGAAGGTGGATTACGTGCTGGTCGGCCGCCTGTCGGCGCTGGCCGACGGACGCTACGAAATCCGCTACGAGCTCGTCTCGGTGGCGAGCGGCGAGCGGCTGCTCGGCACGGCGGTGCCGGTCGACCCGAAGGCCCTGAAGCGCGCGAGCCATCGCGTGTCGGACGCCGTTTACGAGCGCATCCTCGGGGTGCGCGGCGCGTTCGCGACCCGGATCGCCTACGTCGCGGTCGAAGGCCCGGTCAATCGCCGCAGTTACCGGCTCATCGTCTCCGACGCCGACGGGGCGAACGAGCGTATTGTCTTTGGCTCGCCGGACCCGATCATGTCGCCGGCCTGGGCGCCGGACGGGCGCTCGCTCGCCTACGTGTCCTTCCACAGCGGACTTTCGGCCGTCTACGTGCAGACGCTGACGACGGGGACGCAGGTCCAGGTCTCCGCCAAGTCCGGGATCAACGGCGCGCCCGCGTATTCGCCCGACGGCACGCAGCTCGCCCTCGCCCTGTCGCGTCGCGACGGCAACGTGGACGTCTACGTGCTGACGCTGGCGAACCAGGACCTCAAGCGGATCACCGACGACCCCGCGATCGACACGGAGCCGGCCTGGTCCGCGGATGGCCGCTCGCTGTACTTCACGTCGGACCGCGCCGGCGGACCGCAGGTCTACCAGGTCGGCCTCGAGCCAGGCGCCCGCGCGAAGCGCGTCACCTTTGACGGCGGCTACAACGCGCGCCCGCGGGTCTCCCCGGATGGTCGCCAGCTCGCCGTGGTCACGCTCGACCGGGGCGCGTATCGCATCGCGGGCGTCGATCTCAAACAGGGAGGCATCCAGGTGCTGTCCGGCGGACAGCTCGATGAGTCGCCATCCTTCGCGCCGAACGGCGCGGATATCCTGTACACGAGCCGCGTCGGCGGGCGCGACACGCTCGCGATCGTCTCGAGCGACGGGCGCATCCAGCGCCAGATAGCCGCGAGTTCCGGCGAGTTGCGCGAGGCCGCGTGGTCGCCGTTCCTGAACTAGGTGACGCGCGGCCGCCCGCCGTATGAGAAGATCGCGCCGCGATCAACGAGTTTGGCCGATTTGAAGGAGTCCGAGAGATGCGTGTCCTGCCTGCCCTAGCGATCGTGATTGGCGTCCTGATGCTGGCCGGCTGCGGCAAGAAGGCGACGACGGTCCCCGACGGCGCCGGCTCGACGGCCGCCGGGCAGGGCGAGACCGGCGCGGCGGCCGGAGAAGGCCAGGTCGGCGAAGGCCGCGAGTTGCCGGGCGCATCGGGGGCGGCCGGTGGCGGGCCCGCGGGCGTCGCGAACATCATCTACTTCGACTTCGACCGCAGCGACATCCGCCCGGAGTATGCGTCGCTCATCACCTCGCATGCGAAGTTCCTCGCCGCCTCGGGGTCCGTGAAGATCCGCGTCGAGGGCCACACGGACGAGCGGGGTTCGCGTGAGTACAACATCGCGCTCGCCGAGCGCCGCGCGCAGGCCGTGCGGTCGGCCCTGACACTCCAGGGCGCGGGCGACACGCAGCTGACGACGGTCAGCTATGGCGAGGAGCGGCCTGCGGTGGCAGGGAGCGACGAGTCCGCCTATGAGAAGAATCGCCGCGTCGAGCTCGTCTACGGGCGCTGAGCCGCGCATGCGCAGGTTCCTGCCCGCCGCAACCTGCGTTCTCGCGTCCCTCGCGTCGCCGGGCACGTTCGCGCAGTCGAAAGGCGAGCGCCTCGACATGCTGGAGTCGCGCATGGCGGCGGTGGAGCGCCAGCTGGCCAACCAGGGCCTGCTCGAGATGTCACGGCAGATCCAGCAGATGACCGCCGAGCTGCGCACGCTCCGGGGTGAGATCGACCAGCTCCAGCACGAGCTGGAACGCGCGCGCACGCAGCAGCGGGACCAGTACGTGGACCTCGACACGCGGCTGAAAACCGCCGAGGCAGCCCTTGTCGCGACACAGCCCCAGGTGCCGGCCGGCACCCCCGAGGCCGAATACCAGGCCGCCTTCAACCTGATGAAGGACGGCAAGTACGACGAAGCGGCGACGGCCTTGAAGGATTTCCATGCGCGCTACCCGGACCACGAGCTCGCACCGAACGCCCTGTACTGGCTGGGCGAGGCACACTACGTCCGCCGCGACTATGCCTCCGCGCTCGCCGCCTTCGAAAGCCTGATGCAGCAGTATCCCGGCAACCGGAAGGCGCCGGACGCGCTCCTCAAGCTGGGCTACTGCCAGCTCGAGCTGAAGCAGACCGGCGCGGCGCGCGCGACGCTCGCCCGCGTGGTCCAGGAATTCCCGGATTCTTCCGCCGCCGCGGAAGCCAGGACGCGCCTCGAGCGCATCGGGGCGCAGGGCGGCTGAGGAGACGCCATGTCCGCCGAGATCCCGGCCGTTGCCGCGGTCGCGAGACTTCGAATCACCGAGACCTTCCTGTCGCTGCAAGGCGAGGCGAATGCCGTCGGCTGGCCGACTTTCTTCATCAGGCTGACCGGCTGCCCGCTCCGCTGCCGCTACTGCGACACGGCGTACGCCTTCCACGGCGGCGAGTGGCGCACGCTGGCGCGGCTCGTGGACGAGGCGCGGGAGTCGCGCGCGCGCCACGTCTGCGTGACGGGTGGCGAGCCGCTCGCGCAGCGCGAGTGCGCCACGCTCCTCGCGGCGCTGTGCGAGGCGCGCTTCGAGGTCTCGCTCGAGACGAGCGGTGCGATCGACGCGAGCAGCGTGGATCCGCGCGTCACGCGTGTAATCGACGTCAAGACCCCGGGATCGGGCGAATCGCGGCGCAACCTGGACCTGTCCGTGCATGGCCTGCGCGCGGGCGACCAGCTCAAGTTCGTCATCTGCGACCGGGCGGATTACGAGTGGAGCCGGGAACGCGTGCGCAGCGAGCGCCTCGACGGTCGCTGCCAGGTGCTGTTCTCGCCTAGCTACCAGCAATTGCCGGCCGCACAGCTCGCGAACTGGATCCTCGAGGACCGCCTGCCGGTTCGATTCCAGGTGCAGCTGCACAAGGTGCTCTGGGGTGACGTCCCGGGACGCTGAAGCCGCCTCGTTTGCCGGCCAGCCTGCCGTCGTGCTCCTCTCGGGCGGGCTCGACTCGGCGACGACGCTCGCGATCGCCCGGGAACGCGGGCATCGCTGCCATGCGCTGTCGTTCGACTACGGCCAGCGGCATGCCATCGAGCTTGCCGCCGCACGGCGCGTCGCGACGGCGCTGGGTGCAGCCGAGCATCGCGTGCTCACCATGCCCATCGGCCAGTTCGGGCACTCGGCGCTCACGGACCGCGGCATCGCCGTGCCGGAGAATCCGACGGATGGCATCCCGGTGACCTACGTCCCGGCACGGAACACGGTGTTCCTGGCCTGCGCGCTGGGATTTGCGGAGGTCCTTGGTGCGCAGCACATCTACATCGGCGTCAATGCGGTCGATTACTCCGGCTATCCGGACTGCCGGCCTGCGTTCATCCGCGCCTTCGAGCACCTCGCGAACCTCGCTACGCGCGCCGCCGTCGAAGGTCGCCCGATGACCGTGCACGCGCCGCTGATCGAGATGTCGAAGGCCGACATCATCCGGCGCGGCATCTCGCTCGGCGTCGACTATGGATTGACCGTGTCCTGCTACCAGCCGGACGCTGCCGGCAGAGCCTGCGGTCGCTGCGACAGCTGCCGGCTGCGGCGCGAAGGGTTTGCGGCTGCGGGCGTGCAGGACCCTGCCGCCTGACGCATTTCGCAATCAGCCGGGAACAGCGTGGGACAAGAGCTGTAACAGTCCGAGCGGGTCGTGTGCGCGGGCGATCGAGTACATCGTGCCGTAGGCGAGCGCCGCGCCCGCCAGGCTGGCGAGGCGCAGCCGCCGGTCCTGCGCGCGGAGCGCGAACCACCCGAGTCCGATGTAGACGGGCAAAAGCGCCAGCTTCACCGCCAGCCAGCCGTTCTCGTACACGGCCGCCGGCAGGATGGCCACGAGCATCAGTGCCGCGGTGAGCAGCGTCGTGTCGATGGCGTAGCTCAGGTAGCGCGGCACCGGCGCGAGCGCCCAGGCCTGCCTTCCGCACTGCACGAGCGTTCCCCGGAGGAGGAAGAGCACGCCGCTCGCGAGGACGGCGGCGATGTGCGTGCTGCGTATCGGAAGGTAGTACTCGATCATCCGCCTGTCCCCGTCAGCGCGCGACCGGCTCGGTGCCCGCAGGAATGGCCGGGCTGCTCTTCGGGCCCACCCACAGCCGCAGCACGAACCACGCGAAGGTGACTGCGCCGATGCTGAAGATGGTGTCCCCCGGCACGCGCAGCCAGATGAGGAGCTCGACGATCGGCTGCTGCATGAACTCCGCCGAGCGCGCGTACCAGTAGCCGTGCTCGATCGCGGCCAGCAGCTGCATCGTCCCGAGGGGCAGCAGCGTCAGCAGTGCCATCAGCGCAAGGCCGATGTTCAGGGACCAGAAGGTCGTCGCCAGCAGGCGCTCGTTCCACACGAGGCCCGGCTTGAGGCCCCGCAGGCAGAACAGGACGAGGCCGATTCCCAGCATGCCGTACACCCCGAAGAGTGCCGTATGGCCGTGCAGGGGCGTCAGGTTCAGGCCCTGCATCCAGTACAGCGACAGCGGGGGATTGATGAGGAACCCGAAAAGTCCCGCGCCGACGAGATTCCAGAAGGCGACCGCCACGAAGAAGTAGATCGGCCACTTGTAGCGGGACATCCAGGGCGTCGCGCGGCCGAGCTTCCAGGTGTGATAGGCCTCGAAACCTATGTAGGCGAGCGGAACGACCTCGAGCGCGCTGAAGCTCGCCCCGAGGGCGAGGACGGCGGTCGGCGTGCCGGCAAAGTAGAGGTGATGCAGGGTGCCGAGCACGCCGCCCGCCATGAAAACCATCGTCGCGAACAGGACCGCCACCGTCGCCGTACGTGCCTGCAGGAGTCCGAGCCGCGTGAACAGGAAGGCAATGACCGCGGTCGCGAAGACCTCGAAGAAGCCTTCCACCCACAGGTGCACGAGCCACCAGCGCCAGTACTCGACCATCGAGAGGTGCGTGTGCTCGTTCCACATGAGCCCGGCGCCGAAGAAGAGCCCGATGCACACGACGGACAGGAACAGGAGGGCCACGATCGACCGCGACTCGCCGCCGCGCCTGAGGGCCGGCCACAGCGCCCGGCCGACGAGGGTCAGCCAGAGCATCAGGCCGATGAACAGGAACCACTGCCAGAAGCGGCCGATGTCGGCGTACTCCCAGCCCTGGTGGCCGAACCAGAAGTTGAGCTCGAGATCGAGCTTCTGCATCACCGCGAACCACTGGCCCGTGAAGGCACCTACCGTGATGACGACGAGGCAGACGAGAAGGAACACGACCCCGGCGCGCTGGAAGCGCGGCTCGTGGCCGGAGATGGCCGGCCCGATGTAGAGGCCGGTGCCGAGCCATGCGGTCGCGATCCAGAGCACTGCAAGCTGCGTGTGCCAGGTGCGCGTCAACGTATACGGGAGCAGGTCCGACAGCTGCACGCCGTAGAGCTCCTGACCCTCGACCTGGTAGTGGGCCGTCATGGCGCCCAGCAGGATCTGCACAAGGAACAGCGCGAGGACGATCCAGAAGTACGCGGCGGTCGCCCGCATGGAAGGTGTGACGCGCACGAGCGCCAGCGGGTCCGTGTCAGGCAGCCGATGCCCGCCTGCCTCGCGGCCGTGCGTCGTCGCGTGGTGCCAGCCCAGCAGCGCGATGCCCGCAATGAGGAACAGGACGCTGAACGCCGACCAGAGGTACATCGTGCCCGTCGGCGCGTTACCGATGAGCGGCTCGCCGGGCCAGTTGTTGGTGTAGGTGACCTCGCGGCCGGGCCGCTCGGTCATGGCCGCCCAGGCCGTCCACCAGAAGAAGGCCGAGAGTGCGTGCCGGCGCGCCTGGTCGGCCACCGTGTCGTTCTTCATTGCATAGGCTTCGCGCAGCGTCGCCGTCGCTGGATCATTGCCGAACAGGCTTTCGTAATGTGCCGCGACGTTCGAGATGGCCGCGATGCGGTCCTCATCGAGCCTGATCGAGCGTGTCACAGGGTCGTAGGTGTTGCGCCGGATCGACTCTTTCAGCTCGCCGATGAGTCCGGCTTGTCCCGCCGCGTCGAGATCGGCGAATGCCGACGACCCGCGCCGACGCGACCACAGGTCGAGCACGGCAAGCGCCTCGCGGTGCACCCAGTCGGCCGTCCAGTCCGGTGCCACGTAGCCGCCATGCCCCCAGACGGAGCCGAGCTGCATGCCGCCGAGCGACTGCCACACCTGCCGGCCCCGCTCGATGTCCGCGCGCTCGAACAGGACCTTTCCGTCCGTCGAAACGACACGCTCCGGCAACGGCGGCGCCTGGCGGTGTATCTCGCCGCCCATGAACAGCAGGACCGAGAAGGAAATGGCGAGCAGCGCCCCCAGGCCTATCCACAGCTTGCGTGTGTTGTCCATCGCATCACCTCCGGCTACCTGGGCGAATGTTCGATTTTCGGGCCCTCTCCCGCCTTGATGTAGGTCAATTGCCGAGGGCGGGCTCGGCGAGGCGAGCGAGCCCCTGCAAATCCGGCAGCTCCACGTCCCGGCCGCGCGCGCGAAGAAGTCCCGAATCCTGGAGGCGCCTGAACAGGCGGCTCACCGTTTCCGGCGCGAGGCGCAGGTAATTCGCGATATCCGCGCGGGGCATCGCGAGATGGACCCGCCCCGGCGGGAATCCGCGCCGCGAGAGGCGCTCCGCGAGGTCGTGGAGGAATGCGGCGAGGCGCGCGTCGGCCGGATGATCCCCGGCGAGTCGCTCGGCGTGCCCGATGTCGCGGCTCATGAGCCGGAACAATTCCCTCTGCAGGCCGGGAACCCTCGTCGCCAGCACGGCGATGCGCGGAAACGAGAAACGGCACAGCTGGACCTCGTCGAGCGCGACCGCGTTGCAGGGGTAGCGCTCGTTCTCGATGGCGCTGAGCCCGATGACCTCGCCCGGCAGGTGGAAGCCGAGGACCTGCTCGCGGCCCTCGCGATCCACGCGCCAGGTCTTCACCGTGCCCTGCCGAACGGCGGCGATGGCCTCGAACGGATCGCCGGTGCGGAACACGTGCTGGCCGGGCGCGAAGGGACCCACGTGCTCGACCAGCAGGTGCAGGTCCCTGAGTGCGGACTTGTCCATGCCCTGATCGAGGCAGGCGCTGGAGAATGCGCAGGTGGAGCAGAACCGGGTCGCATCGCCGTCGTCGGCTGCGCGCCAGCGGGCGACAGCAGGGTGAACGACGCGGCTCATGAGCGCCTATTATGCCGCCAGCCGCGGCGGGTGTTGGCGCCCCCCATGCTCAGGTATGATCCGCGGCCGCGAACGGGCCGTTAGCTCAGTGGTAGAGCATCTGGCTTTTAACCAGTTGGTCGATGGTTCGATCCCATCACGGCCCACCATCGATCTTCGTGAAGGCAGGCTCGAGTTCGTCGACGACGAAAGCCGCACCCTCGCCCGACAGGTGATGGCTGTCCCAATAGAGGGGCTTGCCGTCCGACTCGACCCTGCAAGCCCGGCGGTCGCACAGCCGGCGTGACGGTTGCAGGAGCGTGAACGAAGATCGTTGCCGTTGCAGGTCAAACATGGATTGCACCGGCTGTTGTCGTTCTGCAAACGCCGCTGTGGCGGGACGGATGTCGAATTCCCGGCCGAGGTGGCGAAGGCGCGCCAAAACCTCCGGAACCTCGTAACCGACTTCCGGGACCCCGGCGACGACGAAAAGCCGGTATGCGGACAGCGACTGCAAGGTCCGCTCCAGGCCGTGCATCAGCACGCGGTCGTTGTCCGCGACGCCGGACGATGCGAATCCCGGTTCGCTGATGACCACCCGCACGCGAGGCTCGCGTCCATAGAGCGGCTCGCTCGAGAAATGCCTCCACCGGGCGACCAGGATGACCGTGCGTGCACCGGATTCCTCGATCGCCCGGCGCGCCGCGTCGTTGAAAGCGCGGCAATGGAATCCGGTCCCGGGCCGGTCGACGCCGAGCAGCGGCGGGCAGCCGACCCGGCCGAAATAAAGCCCCGACACGCCGTGCCGCAGCGCGAGCTGGTCGAATGCCGGCATCAAGGCATCGGCATGCGAATCGCCCCACACGACGAAAGAGGGCGCGCCGCCCGCCGCACCCAGCCGGCAGGCTTTTCCGCGCAACAGGTCCCCGGCATCCAGGAAGGAGCATTCGGCGGTGCGGGGATTCCGGTCGCGATTCGAGCTCGCCAGGCGAAGGGTTTCCGCGTCGAGCCTTCCCGGCCAGCCCTGGCTAATTACGGCCGCCAGGCCGAAGAGGCAGACTCCCGCGATCGCGGCGCCGGCGGCCGCGAACAACCTGCGTCCGGCCAGGACTCCGTTCCTCGCCCGAAATGGCTGCTCGACGAAGCGCCACGACAGCGCTGCCAGTCCCACCGACGCCGCGAGCAAGGCGACCGTTTCCATCGTGCTCAACTCGCGAACGGCCCAGTACCGGGCAAAGCTGAGGATCGGCCAGTGCCAGAGATACAGCGAGTAGGAGATGAGACCCAGATACACGACCGGAGGACGGCTCAGCAGCCGCTTGACGGCAGTGTCGCCGCCGGTGCCCGACCAGATGAGGAGTGCAGTGCCCGCACAGGGCGCGAGCGCGCTGAGTCCCGGGAATGGCGTCTGCCAGGAAAAGATGGCTACGCTGCTGATGACCAATCCAAGGCCGAGCCAGGCCGCGGCCGATCGCGTCCGGCTGTTCGGCGCAGCGGTCCGCCGCGGAAGCGCAAGCATCACGCCGGTCGCAAGCTCCCACACCCGGAACGGCGTGAGGTAGAACGCGGCGGATGGCGCGGCACGCACCGCCCACTCGCCGGCAATGAGCGACACCACGAGGATGCCCGCCGTCCAGCGCCCGAGGGCCGCTGGCCTGCGCCGCACGCCGAGCAGCAGGAGCAGCGGCACGAAGAGGTAAAACTGCTCCTCCACGGCGAGCGACCACGTGTGGATCAGCGGTTTGAACTCGGCCGCCGTCTGGAAGTACCCGGTCTCCAGCCAGAAAAAAACGTTGGAAGCGAACACCGACGTCGCAAGCGCGCTGCCGCCGAAGCGCCTCAGTTCGTCGGGGAGGAACAGGCAGACCGCGGCCACGCTGCAGGCCGCCAGCACGAGGAACAGGGCAGGAAAGAGCCGGCGGATGCGCCGCTCGTAGAAGCCCAGCACGGAGAACCGGCCAGCCGACAGCTCGGCCAGTATCAGGGACGCAATGAGATAGCCGGAGATGACGAAGAACACGTCCACCCCGGCATAGCCGCCCCCCGCGAAGCCGAACCCTCCGTGATAAAGCAGCACGGCGACGATCGCGACGGCGCGCAGCCCATCGACGTCCGCCCGGTACCCCACCAGCTGCCCGTCCCTGTCACGCAAGGCGGATCTCCGTCACCCGCGGGCGATTGTGCAACAGTTTGACGCGCGCCATCGTCGTCGCCACACTGATCCCGCGACGGCCGCGTGCAGCGTGTCAATCGGGGTCAGGGATGACGGGACAACGCACGGTCATAGCCCAGTTCTGCGACGACGTCCGCCAGGAGATCGGCAACAAGTTCTCCCTGATGGGCTGCTATGGCACGGACCTTTACGTGCCGTCGTTTCCGGTGACCTTGCCGAAACTGTGCGTCTTCGTGCACGTGCGCACGCCGCGCGAGCAGCCGTTCGAGCGGCTTACGTTGCGACTCGCCCGCGGCGGCGACGTGCTTTCGGAACTGGTCGCGAACCCGGAGAAACTCAATGCGGGCGACACGCCCGATTGGGCGCGGTGGCTGTCCATGACCGGCATCCTCGCGGTCACGCCGTTCCAGGCAATCGGCCCCTGTCGCCTGCGCGTCCTCGCGGAAACCGAGTCGGAAACCCTGGAAAGTGGACAGTTCCTCATCGAACGCATGCGCTGAGCAGGCACGAGCTCAGCAGCAGCGGTTGATGCGCGCCCAGCGCCGGTCAAGCTCCGACAGGTAGAAGCTTCGCCGGTCAAGCGTCGCATCGCCGGGGTGCCGTACTTCACGGTGTGCAAGGTAGCGCTCGTACGCGTCGTCCCCGAGGAGGGAGCGCAGTCCGCTCCACAAGCCGCGTGCACGGTGCAGGAATTGCTTCATGCGAGTTGCGTCGCGACGTAAGGCGACTCCGTGGACGGCGCCACCCGCCGTCCGCTCAGGTGCAGCCAGCATCCTCGGGCCATGTCGACAACGATGATCCAGACGATGGCGAGGAGGGCGACCGTCAGCCAGCCATCGAGATGCAGGTTGAAGATGAGCTTGGGTGCGACCGCCAAGCGCTCGGGCGGCAGCGCCCCGGCGGCGAGCCTTGCCGCCAGGTCGCGCGCGGCGGCGAAAAAGCCGATACGCGGGTCGTCGCTCGCGACCTTCTGGATGGCGGCTGTCGTCGTGACGATGACGAGCCAGGCGAGCGGCAGGCCGGGGACCCAGGCGTAGCGCAGGCGTCCCGACTTCACGAACACGGCCGTCACCACCGCGAGCGCGATGGCCGCCAGCATCTGGTTCGCCATCCCGAACAACGGCCACAGGATGTTGATGCCGCCGTTGGGATCCAGCACGCCGATGTAGAGGAAGTAACCCCAGCCAAGGCAGACGAGGACGCTCGCGGCCCAGGCCGAGGGATTCCAGGACGTGCGGCCGAGCGGCTCCCAGAGCGTGCCGAGCGCGTCCTGCATGATGAATCGCCCGACACGCGTCCCCGCATCCAGCACGGTCAGGATGAATACGGCCTCGAACATGATCGCGAAGTGGTACCAGACCGCGAACAGCCCGTCGCCGAAGGCGGACCCGAAAATGTGGGCCATGCCGACCGCGAGCGACGGCGCGCCGCCCGTGCGCCCGTAGAGCGACTGCTCGCCCATGCTGGAGGCGAGCTCCTGCATCTGGCCCGGCGTCACCGGGAATCCCCAGGACGAGATCGTCGCCGTGGCCGTCGCGGGATCCGCGCCCACGACGCCCGCCGCCGTGTTGATCGCGAAGTAGACCCCAGGGTCGAGCACGCAGGCGGCGACGAGGGCCATGATCGCGACGAAGGACTCGAGCGCCATCGACCCGTAACCGACCATGCGCACGTCCGTCTCGCGCGCGATCAGCTTGGGCGTCGTGCCCGACGACACGAGCGCGTGGAAGCCGGAGATCGCGCCGCAGGCGAGCGTGATGAAGAGGAAGGGGAACAGCTTGCCGCTGAAGATCGGGCCGCTGCCGTCGACGAATCGCGTGATCGCCGGCATGTGGATCTCGGGCTGCAGCACCACGATCGCGAACGCCAGCAGGAACACCACGCCGAGCTTCACGAAGGTGGACAGGTAGTCGCGCGGCGCGAGCAGCAGCCAGACCGGCAGCACCGCGGCGACGAACCCGTACGCGATCACGAACACGGCGAGCGCGCGCTCGCCAAGGTCGAACCAGGCCCGCAGCGCCGGGTGCTGGTCGACCCAGCCGCCCGCGGCGACGGCGAGCAGGAGGAGCGCGACGCCGATCGCCGTCGCCTCCATCACGCGGCCCGGGCGCAGGAATCGCAGGTAGATCCCGACCAGGATCGCGATCGGGATCGTCGCGAACACGGTCGCGGTGGACCACGGGCTGTGGGCCATGGCCTTGACGACGACGAGCGCGAGCACCGCCATCAGGATGATCATGATGAAAAGCGTACCGAGCATCGCCGCGGCGGCGCCGAAGCGCCCGAGCTCGTCGCGCGCGAGGTGGGCGAGGCTGCGCCCGTCGCGGCGCGTCGAGCAGAACAGGACCAGCATGTCCTGCACGCACCCGGCGAGGACGGCGCCGACCAGCAGCCACAGCGTGCCGGGCAGGTAGCCGAACTGGGCCGCGAGCGTCGGGCCGATCAGCGGGCCCGCACCCGCGATGGCGGCGAAATGGTGGCCGAACACGATGGACCGGTGCGTCGGCATGAAGTCGCGCCCGTTGTCGAGGCGCTCCGCCGGGGTCGCGCGCGTCGCGTCCAGCCGGCACACGCGCGCCGCGATCCATCCGCTGTAGAAGCGGTAGCCGATGAGATAGGTCGACACGGCGGCAACCACGAACCAGAGCGCGTTGATGCTCTCGCCGCGGTTCAGGGCGATGCCCCCGAATCCCGCAGCGCCCAGGATCGCGATACCCACCCACAGGGCCGCGCGCAAGAGGCGTGGTGTCGTCGTCAATTCCTGTCCTTGCCAGCCGGCGTCACGATAATCGCAGGCGCGGCGCCGCCACAAGGGCGGCGGTTGCCGCGACTAGAACTGCGGCCGCCGGCCGGCATCCCGGAAGGCGCGCGCGAGGAAGCCGCGGATCGCCGGCACGGCGTCGTCCGCCGGCATCAGCTTCTGCTGCTCCATGAGCCGCGCCATGTCGCGGATGCTGCGCTCGCCGTCGATCATCGCGAGCAGGTACGCATAGACGCGCGTCGACAGGGACTGCGCCCGGAACTGCGGCAGGGACGGCACCGGCAGGTCCGCGCGCTCGATCCAGGGCGGCAGCTCACGGCCCGCGGCAGGCGCGGGCAGATCCCGATCCTTGCGCGCCGCGAAAGTGACGACGGACTCGAGCCGCGCGTGCCGGCTCGCGGGAGACGAAAGGTAAGGCTGCCGCGACTCGCGCGCCTCGGTGCGCGCGAAGCCGGCAGCCGGCAGCGCATCCAGCAGCTCCTCGAGGCTCCAGGCATCCGCCGGGTCGATGTCAGGAAAAGCGAGGGAGCCGTGGTTGACCCAGGTCCCGCCCGCCGCAAGCAGCGCATTGATGCGCCTGGCCACGCGCGCGACCGGCTCGCCGGCGACGTCGATGAACCAGGGCGTCAGCACCAGGTCGAACATGCCCGGCCGGAAGGGCGGGGCAGTGGCATCGGCCAGGACGAGCGCGAGCCCCGGGGCCGGCGGCTCTGGCACCCGGTGCGTTCGCAAGATCGCGTGGTCTTCAGCCGTGCGCGGCGCGATCGGGAACTCGTACAGCTCGAGCGCTTGGCCCGCGAGGATGCGCCGCGCTGCGAGCAGGAAGAAGGGATTGAAGTCGAGCGCTACGGTGAGCTGCGGCCGCAGGCGCTGGTGCAGGTCATAGCCGAGGCGGCAGGCACCGGCTCCGAGGACGAGTACGCGTGCCGCCGAAGCGGCGCCGGGCAGGACGCCGGCGACGGCCTCGAGGCTCGCGCGATTCTCCTCGCCACCCCAGTTCCAGTCGCGATGGAGGTTGGGGTAGTAGGTCGTGAGGCCCTGGCTCACCGGCAGCTCGGTGCCGAGCGCAGCGTGCACGGCAGGTGCCTCGTGGCGGCCGGACAGTCCGAGCGGTTGCAACAGCTCGCGGACCCGTGCCGCCTGGTCGTCCAGCGCGGCTGCGACGCGCTCGATGCGCGATCGGGCGAGCGCTGACAGCGGAGCCTCGAGCGCAGCCCGCTGCCGCGCGGCTTCGCCGCCGTAGTGCGAGAGCAGGTGATGCAGCCGTCCGCGCCATTCGGTCAGGGCGAGCCGAGGCTCCGGCATCAGCCACGGAATCCCGCCGATCGACGGGAAGTCGAGGCGGCACGGAAGGCAGCTCGCGCCGGTGAGCCGCGTACCACAGGACGGGCAGGCGAGCAATCCGGCGACCGCGGCGTCGAAGGTCATCCGTGCATCATGCCGCAAGCCGATTGCGGTGGTGACGCCCGCCCGCGCCGACTATCATCTGCGCATGCCAGGGGATGCAACGACCGGACTCCGGGTCCGCGAAAGCGCCGGGTCCGCAGTGCGCGTGGAACGACTTGCCCGTGCCGATGGTGGCTCGGATCTCGTCGTGCATGGCGCGCGGGGCACCGACCGCATCGCGATGCGCCCAGCGCTCTTCGCGGAGCTTCACCGTCCCTTCGCGCTCGGTGCCGGCGAGCGGCTCGCCGTGCGCTGCCTGCTCGCCCTTTTGCGGCTTCCGGGCGGGACCAGGCTGCTGCGCGCCTGGCACGCGAGGCGGGGCACGTGAACGTCAACGACATCATCGTGCAGGTGACTGTCGCCGTCATGCTGATCGCGCTGCTCGCGGTCGCCTTCGCCTGGGCATACCGTCGCTGGGGACGGTTCCGCGCGCGCAAGCGGACAGTCAGGTCGTTTGAGGCCGTGTCGGCAGCCGTGCTGCGGGATGTCGTCATTCCAGACGGGAGTGGCGGGCAGCTCCACATCGACTTCCTGCTGCTCACCGCGCGCGGCCTGCTCGTGGTGGACTACCGGGACGTGGAGGGCGTCGTGTTCGGCGGCGAGCACATGCGCGAGTGGGCCGTCATGAACGGCAGCGAGCGTTCCACCTTCCTGAATCCGCTCGAGGCGCTCTACGACCGCATTGCCGCCGTGAAGCTGCTGGCGGGCGAGGCCCCCGTCGACGGCAGGATCGTATTCACCAGCCGGTCCAAGTTTCCCAAGGGGCGGCCCCCGCGCGTACTGCGGCTCGACCTCCTCGAGGGGGAGTATCCGCCCGCGGTGCCCGGCAGCACGCATCCGGCGGAGCGCTACCGCGCCGCCTGGGACCAGCTCGCGGCCCAGGCCGAACCGAGTCCGCTCGGCCGCGGCTAGCCGCGCGGACGCGCGCGGTGATCGGCGATCACCTGCGCGACACACACCGTCAGCTTCTCGGCACAGTCGATGTGCAGGAACTCGTTCGGGCCGTGCGCGTTCGCATGCGGGCCGAGCACGCCGGTGACGAGGAACTGCGTCCCCGGGTAGCGCTCGCCGAGCATCCCGATGAAGGGAATGCTGCCGCCGGTGCCGAGGTACATCGCGTCCCGGCCGAACGTCGCGCGGGATGCCGAGTGCATGGAGGCCTCGAGCCATTCCGCGACCGGCGGCGCATCCCAGCCCGGCAGCGACGATCCGACGTCGAAGCGGACGCGCATGCCATAGGGGGGGTCGGCCTCGAGCCGTTTCTTCACCGCCGCGGCGGCGACTTCGGCGTCGGCGGAGGGCGGCAGCCGGAACGACAACTTGAGCTCGACGCGCGGCAGCAGGACATTGCCTGCATCCGCCATGGCCGGCAGGCCTGCGGCTCCCGTCACCGCGAGCGTGGGGCGCCAGGTGTTGTTGAGCACCAGCTCCACCGGCGCATCCGAAAGCGCACGTGCGCCGGGAACGAAGGGCAGCTTGCCGGCGATCTGGTCGCCCAGGACGCCCGCGGCGGCGCGCGCCTGGTCGACGCGCGCGGGCGGGACCGGCACGTGCAGCTCGTCCACGAGGATGTCGCCCGTGACGTCGCTCTCGATGCGCGCGAGGAGCGTGCGCGCGACGCGAAAGGCGGAGGGCGCGATGCCCGTGCCGGCGCCGGAATGCACGCCTTCGGTCAGTCCCTCGATCACGAGGTCGCCGACAAGGTTGCCGCGCAGCGACGTCGTGCACCAGAGCTGGTCGTAGTTGCCGCACTCGGCGTCGAGGCAGACGACGAGGGTGGGAGAGCCGATGCGCGACGCGAACTTCTCGACGTAGTGCGGCAGGTCGTAGCTGCCGCTTTCCTCGCAGGCTTCGATCAGGACGACGCAGCGTGCGTGCGGAATCTCCTGCTCCTGAAGCAGGCGGATCGCCGTCAGCGACGAGAACACGGCGTAGCCGTCGTCCGCCCCGCCGCGACCGTATAGCTTCCCGTCACGCAGGACCGGCTCCCAGGGAGAAAGTCCCGGCGACCAGCCGGTGAACTCCGGCTGCTTGTCCATGTGGCCGTACAGCAGCACGGTGTCGGCACCATCGCCCGGGATCTCGCAGAAAAGCAGCGGCGTGCGGCCGGGCTCCTGGATGACATCGACCTCGAGTCCCGCGATGCGCTGCTCGCGGCACCAGGCGGCCATCAACTCGGCCGCGCGCAGCATGTGGCCGTGGGATTCCCATTCGGCGTCGAAGAGCGGCGACTTGTTCGGGATGCGGATGTACTCGGACAGGCGTGGGATGATCGAATCCTTGTAGGCCGCCCGGGTGGTGTTCAATGCTCGCCGATAATCCATATTAAACAGCCTGATATCAGTAAGTTGGGACAGTTATTTAAACCAGTTCCACGCTGCCCGGAGCGCCTGCGGCCGCCTCGCGCAGTTTAAGGCCAAAGAAGCGGCAGGCGTTCCCGGTCGTGGCCGCGGCCAGCGCGGCGGGATCCTCGTTCCGGCAGCGTGCCGTCTCCGCCAGCACGGCCGGCAGGAACGCAGGCTCGTTGCGGCGGTGGGCCGGCTTCGGCCTCAGCGTGCGCGGGAGCAGGTACGGCGCGTCGGTCTCGAGCATCAAGCGGTCGGGAGGCGCGCGGGCCGCGGACTCGCGCAGCGCCTGCCCGCGCCGCTCGTCGCAGATCCAGCCGGTGATGCCGACCGAGAGGCCGAGCGCCAGGCAATCCTCGAGCTCGGCGGGACCGCCAGTGAAGCAGTGCAGGATTGCGCGCGCCGCGGCCTGCGGGTGCGCCCGAAGCATTGCGAGGAAGTCCGCGTGCGCATCGCGCTGGTGCAGGAAGACCGGCTTGCGCGCGCGCTCGGCAAGCGCGAGTTGCAGCTCGAAGGCGCGGCGCTGATCGGCCGGCGGCGAGAAGTTGCGGAAATAGTCGAGCCCGCATTCGCCAGCCGCGACGACCATCGGGTCCGCGAGCAGCGCGCAGAGGCGGTCCGCGTCGGACTCCGCCAGGCCCGTCGCATGGTGCGGATGCACGCCCGCGGTCGCTCTCAGGGTGCGCGGATGGCGCCGGCACAGTGCGATCGCCTTCTCGGTGTCGTCGAGCGTGCTGCCGGTCACCACCATCGCGGCGACGCCGGCTTGCAGCGCCCGCGCAAGGACCGCGTCGCGGTCCGCATCGAAACTGTCGTGCGCGAGGTTCGCGCCGATGTCGACAAGTGTCGGCTGCATCGACGCTGGCTCAGGCGGCGCGCAAAGCCGTCGTGACCGGCTGCCGCGCGGCGCGCAGGGCAGGCAGGAATCCGCCGGCCATGCCGATCACGACTGCGATGAGGAGCCCCTGCTGCACGAGTTCGGGCGTCACGGCGAAGCGGAACACCACCTGCGTGAAATTGCTGCCGAGCGTCGAGACCGCCACGTTGTTGAAGAGCACGAATGCGATGACGGCGCCGAGGAGCCCGCCCGCGATCGCCAGCACGAGCGCCTCCAGCATGATGGACACGACGACCGGGAAGCCGCCGAAGCCGATGGCGCGGAGCGTAGCGATCTCGCGCGAGCGCGTGCCGACCGCGGCGTACATCGTGTTGAGGGCGGCGAAGGTGGCGCCGAGGCCCATGATGACCGTCACCACGAGGGCGAGCGCGCCGATGGTCTGCCGGAACTGCTTCGTCTGGCCGCTCAGGTAGGACTGCTCGGTCTCGACGTCCACGTTGACCCGGGGATCCGCGGTCAGGGCGTCCTTGACGGTCGCGAGACCCTTGGCGTCGGCGAGCTGCAGCCTCACGGAGCTGAAGCCTTGGCGGTTGAACGCGGACTGCGCGACCTCGACGTCCGCCCAGAGCTCGCTCTCGTTGGCGTCGCGGGATTCGAAGATCCCGACGACGTCCCATTCCGAGCCGCGCATGCGCAGCCGGTCGCCGATGCCGGCGCCCTGGAACTGCTGCGTGACGCCGCGCCCGACGATCAGCTCCTTGAGCCCCGGGCGGAAGCGGCGGCCCTCGACGATCTTCAGCTGCGGCCGCAGCCCGAACGCGGCGGGCTCGACGCCGCGAACCGTGATGTTCGAGCCCGTCGTTTCGCCGGCCTTCATGAGCTCCGCGATCACGATCAGCTCGCCGGACGCCGCGGGAGCGCCGTCCGCGCCGGCGGCAACACCCGGCGCCTGCTTGATGATCGTCGCCTGCTCGCGCGAGAGGCCGGAGTTCAGCTCGGCCTGCGAACCGCCGCGCAGGACGAGGGCGACGTCGGCACGTCCGGCCGCCTCGAGCGTGGACTCGAAGCCCGCGGCCATGGCGAGCAGGGCCGTGAACACCGCGACGACACCGGCGAGCCCGATGACGATCACGAGCGACGGACCCAGCCGCTCCGGGATGCTGCGCAGGCCCAGCTGCGTGATGGCGAGTACCTGTTTCAGCACGGGCAGATCCCCCTCAACGCCCCGCCAGCGCATCCACGATCGTCAGCCGCGCGGCCCGCAGTGCAGGCAGCAGGCCGACGGCGAGGCTGAGAACGACGATGGTGATCGCGCCCGTCAGCCAGACCGTGCCGTCCACGGCCACCGGCAGGTTGCCGCCCGTCGCGTTCGTGATGGCGACCCCCAGCGGCGTCGCGATCGCAAGCCCGAAAAGGCCGCCGATGACGCAGAGCGCCGCGGCTTCCGCCAGCACGAACCCCAGCACCGCGCCATCGGTGAATCCGAGCGTCTTCAGGATCGCGAGCTCCGGGATGCGCTCGCGCACGCTCTGGGCGATCGTGTTGCCGACGACCAGCAGCAGCGTGAAAAACACCGCGAACAGGATCCAGCGGACGATGAGGCCGATGTCGCCGATCTGCTTGAAGAACCCGATGTTGAAGTCCTTCTCGGTCTGGGTCTTCGTCTCGTCGGGCGAGTTCTCGAACATCCGGTCGATCGTCGCGGCGACCTCGGACGCGCGGTCGGGGTCCGCCAGCCGGACGATGTAGACGCCGGCGAGGCCGCGCGCGAACTGGTTCGCCTCGTCGAAGTAGGCGAAGTTGATCCAGCCGCCGCTCGTGCTGCGCTGCCATTCCTCGTCCTTGCCGTCGTAGATGCCGACGAGGTCGAAGACCCAGGCCTTGCTGCCGTCCTTCTGCGGGAAGATGTTCGATCCGATGGGCACCTTCTGCCCGACCTTCCAGCCGTACTGGTTCGCCAGGTTGCGGCCCGCGATCATGCCGGTGCGCGTGTTCTCGAAGGCCTGCCATTCGGCGTCTGGCATCACGAACTCGGGGTAGACCGCGTGCAGCCGCGCCGGATCCGCTGCCTGGATGATGAGCTGCGTGTTCTCCTGCCAGACGCCGCCGAACCACTGGCTCCACATCACGTCTTCGACGCCGGGCACCGACTCGATCTGCGGCAGGAGGCGCATGGGCAGCGATTGCGTGAACGAGACCCTGGCCTGGGTCACGAGGCGCGTCGCGCCGACGAAGTCGGCCCCGGCCGCGAACAGCACGTTGACGGCCTGGAGCAGCCCGAAAAGCAGGAACGCCATGACAATCGACAGCAGCGTGAGCACCGTGCGCATCTTCCTGCGCCCGAGGTTGGCCAGCACGAATCCGGTCCGCGTCATGCGCGTCTCAGGCCGCGGTCGCCTGCTCGAGGAGCTGGCCCTTCTCGAGGTGCAGGATGCGGTTCGCGAATTCGGCGGCTTTCGGGTCGTGCGTCACCATCACGACGGTCTTGCCGTGGTCGCGGTTCAGCACCTGCAGGAGGCCGAGGATCTCGTCCGCCGTCCTGCGGTCGAGGTCCCCGGTCGGCTCGTCGCAGATCAGGAGCGCCGGATCGGACACCAGCGCGCGCGCGATCGCCACGCGCTGCTCCTGCCCACCGGAAAGCTCCTTCGGCTTGTGGCGGGCGCGGTCCGCGAGCCCGACGACCTCGAGCGCGACCGCGACGGACTTGCGGCGCTGCGCCGCCGAGAGCCGCGTGAGCAGCAGGGGCAACTCGACATTCCGTTCCGCGGTCAGTACCGGCATCAGGTTGTAGAACTGGAAGACGAATCCGACGTTGGCCGCTCGCCAGGCGGCGAGCTTGCCGCCGGAGAGCTGGTCGATGCGCCCGCCGCCG
>DATEEF010000124.1:2500-18493 GCA_035281265.1 Steroidobacteraceae bacterium | reverse complement strand
TCCCCTTTATTTCTGCTTCGCGCCGCGGCGGTCGTGCTTCCAGAGCACCTCGCCGCCGCTTTCGTGGCGGGCCAGCACGCGCGCCAGGACGAACAGCAGGTCGGACAGGCGGTTGAGGTAGCGCAGCGGCTCGGCCGCGACATCCTCGGCGCGTGCCAGCGTCCACGCCCGGCGCTCCGCGCGGCGGCAGATCGCGCGCGCAAGGTGGCAGGCCGCGGCGGCGGGACCGCCGCCGGGCAGGATGAATTCCTTGAGCGGCGGCAGCGTCTCGTTGAAGGCGTCGAGCGCGTCCTCGAGCGCCGTCACGTGCGAGGCCTCTATCGCGCGATGGCCCGGGATGCAGAGCTCGCCGCCGAGGTCGAACAGCTCGTGCTGCACGCGGGTCAGCAGCTCGGCGACGCCGGGCGGGAGGCCCGGCACCGCGAGGATCACGCCGATCGCGCTGTTGGCCTCGTCGACGCAGCCGTAGGCCTCGACCCGGGCGCCGTCCTTGGGCACGCGGCTGCCGTCGCCGAGGCCGGTCGTGCCGTCGTCGCCGGTGCGCGTGTAGATCTTCGACAGCCGGTTGCCCAAGCGCCTCCCTCAGCGGAACTCGTAGCGCAGCGCGCCGAAGTAGCTGCGGCCCATGGTGTTGAAGCCGCTCGCCAGCTCGTAATCCTCGTCGAACAGGTTCTCCGCTCGCGCGACCAAAGTAAAGCGCTCGCCGAGGGAGAACCGCGCCTGGAGGTTCGCGAGCCAGTAGGCGGGCAGGACCGTCTGGCTGGGGAAGCCGAAGTCGCGCCGCTCCCCGGCATAGAGCAGGTCGAGGCCGATCTCGTGCGCGCCGAAACGGCGGGCGACGGCGGCGGTGTAGTTCTCGCGGGCGCGCCGCAAGAGGCGCGCGTCGGTCGTGCGGTCGCGCGGGTCCTGCAGCGTCGCCGTCGCGCTCGCCGACCACTCGTTCCCGGCGTAATGCCAGGCGGCTTCGACGCCCTCGATCCTCGCCTCGGCGACGTTGCGGTTCTCGCCGTCGAACGTGTCGGGATCGATGACCACGAACTCGATCAGCTCGTCGATGTCGTTGCGGAAGGCCGTCAGCGAGAACGACTGCCGCTCGCCGATCGGCTGGCGCCAGGACAGCTCGTAGCTCAGCGACTCCTCGGGCTCGAGGTCCGGGTTGCCGCCGAACCCGTAGAGGTCCGTCGCATCCGGTGCACGGAATCCGCTGCCCGCCGAAGCCGTGAGCAGCCCGCCGCGCTCGAAGGCGAATCCGTACTCGAGGTTCCAGGTCTCGTGGCCGCC
This sequence comes from Steroidobacteraceae bacterium, assembly GCA_035281265.1. Taxonomy (GTDB): domain Bacteria; phylum Pseudomonadota; class Gammaproteobacteria; order Steroidobacterales; family Steroidobacteraceae; genus SCUD01. The sequence continues at coordinate 17,212 of DATEEF010000124.1, read as the reverse complement.
GAAGGTTTCGTGGTCCGTGTAGCCCGCGCCGAGCAGCAGGCGATGCGCGCCGAAGCGGGCCTGGTCCTGGACGTAAGCCTGCGTCGTCGTCGTGTCGGCGGCGTACGGATCGAAGAAGGAGATCGCGTCCGCTTCCTCGTCCTGCCACAGGATGCCGGCGGTCAGCGTGTTGGCGCCTGAGAGTGCGAAGTCGTTCTGCCAGTCGGCGGTGTTGCGCTTCGTGTCGAGGAAATCGGTCGACTGGTTCTGCTCCAGGTTGTCGACGGCGTGGCCCAGCATGAGCCGCGAACTCCAGGTGTCGGTCGGCGCGAAGTCGGCGGTGAGCGCGAGCGCGGAGTTCTCGAAGTCCTGGTCGACCGGCAGGACGAAGAAATCCGAGTATTCGGCGGTGCCGGAGGCGTACCAGGCGCGCACGCCGAGCGTCACCGGGCCGGCCCCGGCATGGGCGGCGGCCGTGAACGACGTGTTCTCGTAGCCTCGGTCGACGGTGTCGCCCGCGCGCGTCGGGAACCCTGCGCTCTCCTGCCAGGAAGCCGCGATCGTCGCACCGGCATTCTCGCCGCCGAAGCCGGCCGCGAAGCTCGCCGTCGCCGTGTCGAAGCTGCCGTAGCCCGCCTGCACGCTGCTGCCGTCCGCGGCATCGCGGGTGATGACATTGATCACGCCGCCGATCGCATCGGAACCGTAGAGCGTCGAGCGCGGGCCCTTGACGACCTCGATGCGCTCGACGAACTCGGGCGCGACGTTCTGGATCGCCGCCGTGCCGATCGTGCCCGGGTTGATGCGCAGCCCGTCCATCAGCACCAGCACGTGGTTCGACTCCGTGCCGCGCACGAAGAGCGAAGTCTGCTGGCCCGCGCCGCCGAGACGGGCGACCTCGACGCCCGGCAGGAACCGGAGCGCGTCGCCGAGGTCGGCGGCGGGCCGCATCAGCAGCTCGTTGCCCGCGATGAGGTCGACGCTCGCGAGCGTTTCGCTCGCGGGGTTCTCGGTGCGCGTGGCGGTGACGACGACGGGCTCGAGGGCCGCGCTGCCGGCGGCAGCGGCAATAAAAATCAGGACATTCATCGGTGCTCCTTCCCGAGCGGTGAATCATGGATCCGCCGGTCGCGAAGGGTTTCGGAGAGGGAAGGGCGGTTGCCCTGCACTCCCGGTCGCCCGCCGCGACTGGCGCTGCCTGACGGGCCGGTCTCCGGACTCACGGCTATCCACATCGCCTTCCCACCGGACGTTCCGGCAGTGGCTGCAGGCAGTGCCTGCGTGATGCGGCTTGCGCCGTTTACCGTTGCGGGGGCAGTGCCGGAATTGCGATCGACTCGCGCACCGGCTTCCCGATTAGCCCGGGCTCGCGCCCGGGACACCTGTCATCGCGGGTCATTCTGGGCAGGGTGCGGGGGCCGGTCAAGCCGCGATTGACGGGCGCAGCGCCGCGACGCAGTGTGCCGCCATGGCGAATTCGGCAAGGCTCGACGCGGCGCTCGCCGCCGCGTCCGAAGCATCGCGGCTCATACGGGACCACTACGGAGGCGCGCGTTCGGCGCGCGCGAAGGCGGACGGCACGCCGGTGACCGAGGCCGACCTGGCGGCCGAGCAGGCGATCCGGGGCGTCGTGCAGGCGCGCTTCCCGGAAGATGGCTTCTACGGCGAGGAGACCGCCGCCGAGCGCCTCGAGGCGGAGCATGTCTGGCTCGTCGACCCGATCGACGGTACCAAGTCCTTCGTGCGCGGCTACCCGATGTTCTCGACGCAGATCGCCGTGATGCAGCGGGGACGCCTCACGCTCGGCGTCTCCTCCGCCCCCGTGTACGGCGAGATGGCCTGGGCCGAACGCGGCGCCGGCGCATTCCTCGGCGGCGCACCGATTTCGGTGAGCCGCATCGGGCGGCTGGAGGAAGCGACGCTGTCGACCGGAAATCTGCGCTCGCTCTCGAGCGGAGATCGTTGGGCCGCGTTCGGGCGCCTCGTCTCGCGCCTCGACCGGATCCGGGGCTTCGGCGACTTCCTGCACTACCACCTGCTCGCATCGGGCCGCATCGATGCCGTGCTCGAGAGCGACATCAACATCCTGGACATCGCGGCGCTCACGGTGATCGTCGAGGAAGCGGGCGGGCGCGTCACCGATCTCGAAGGGCGGCCGATCGGACTCGAGACGCGCAGCATCCTTGCGACCAACGGCCTGCTGCACGACGCCGTGCTCGCGGCGCTCGAGCCCTGAATCAGGCGCTGACGAAGACCCGCTGCCCGCGCCAGGTCAGCTCGCCCACCGGCACCTCATAGAGTTCCGACAGGTTCGCGTCGGAGAGGATTGCGGCCGCTGCGCCGAACCGCCAGCGGCCGTCGCCGAATAGCAGCAGCGCCTTGTCGGCCGAGCGCGCCGCGAGGGTCGGGTCGTGCAGCGCCGCGATCACGAGCCCGCCGGCCTCGGCGCGCGCGTGAAAGAGCGCCAGCATGTCTTGCCGGTGTCGCGGGTCGAGGTGATTCGTCGGCTCGTCGAGCAGGCAGACCGCCGTGTCCTGCGTGAGCAGGGTCGCGATATCGAGCCGGCGCCTTTCGCCCCCGGACAGGGACTCGACGGGCCGATCGGTGAGCGCATCGAGCCCGACCGCGGCAAGCGCGGCGCGTGCCGTCGCGATGTCCGCGTCGTCTTCCCATTGCCAGAACGGCAGGTGCGGATGCCGGCCGATCAGTGCGGTCTCGAGCACCGTGGACGGGAAGGGGTCCTCCGTCAGTTGCGGCAGCAGGGCGAGGCGCTTCGCACGCTCGCGATGGCTCCACGCGAAGACGTCGCGGTCATCGAGCAGCACCGCGCCCGCCGCCGGGCGGCGCAGGCCAGCGAGCGTATGCAGCGTCAGCGTCTTGCCGACGCCGTTCCGTCCCAGCACGGCGATGAATTCGCCGCCGGTGGCCGAGAACTCGAGTTGCCGGACCAGCTTCCGACCGGCGACTTCGACGTCGACCGCGCGGCAGGCGAGCGAAGGCTTGCCTTGCGGGCTCAGGGCTGCAGGCGCTCGTGGTGCCACGGCTCGGCCTGGAATCGACCGTCACCGCCCGGGACCATGCCGCGGGTCCAGCGCGCGCGGTCGTGCAGGCGATGCTCGCCTTCGCACCAGAGCTCGACGACGGCGGCCCACAGCCGGTAGCCGCCCCAATGCGCAGGCCGCGGCAGGCGCAGTCCCGGTTCGGCGTCGTCGTCGGGCGCGCTCATCGGGTCGGGCGCGCCCAGTCGCTCCGCGGCTTCGCGAAACCTTTCGACGAGCTGCTGGCGCGAGGGAATCGCGGCGCTCTGGTCGCTCGTGATCGCCGCGAGCCGGCTGCGCCAGGAACGGCTCGCGAAGTAATCGTCGCTCTCGCTCGCGAGCGCATGCACGACCGGGCCCTCCACGCGCAGCTGGCGCCCGAGCGCATCCCACAGGAACACCACGGCCGCCCAGGGATGCTGCTCGAGCTCCCGGCCCTTGCGCGAGCGGTAATTCGTATAGAAGACGAGGTAACCCGGGTCCGCGACGATTTCCTTGCACAGGACGATGCGCACCGACGGCTTCCCGCCGTCCCCGGTCGTCGCGAGGCTCATGGCATTCGGGTTTCGCTGCACCTGCTCGTCCCAGGCCTGGCGGAACCAGGTCGCGGCAAGCGGCATCGGGTCGGCCGGCAACGGGTCCGGCAGGGTCTGGAAACGCGCGTGCATGCCGGAATCTTAGCGCCGCGGGCGGTTAAGCGGCGATTCAGGTTGCCGGGCAGAGACTGGCCCCACGCAATGTGCGGAGGTGCCGTCATGTACAAGCAGATGCTCACCGCAGCCTCGCTGGCCCTGTTCCTGGCGGGCCCGGCAAGCGCCGACAACGACCGCCCGCGCGGCAAGGCCGTCGCGCCGCAGTCGCTACAGGCGAAGGCCCAGGACCAGCGCAGGGACTTCGAACGGAACCGCGGACGCGACCGTGACAGGGACCGCGACCGTGGGAACGATCACGATCGCGACGACGACAGGGAACGGGGTCACGACCGCGGCCACGGCCGTGGCAATGACCGCGACGATGATCATCACGACTGGCGTGATCATGACCGCGACCACGACCGCGACGACTGGCGGCGCCACGATCACGACCGTGATTGGCGCGACCACGACCGTCGCCGCGACGACGACTGGCGTCGGCGCGGCTGGCAGTACCAGGGCTGGCGCAACGACGGCTGGCGCTACTACCGTGGCCACGACCACCGTCACTGGCGCTATGTGCCGCCGTACCGCTACAGCCTCGACTTCGGCTATCGCTCGGGCTACGAGCTCGCCTGGCGCGACTGGCTGAACCACGGCCGCTATGACCGTTACTGGCGCCGGACCGCTTTCTACGGATACGGCAGCGGCTACGGGTATCGAAGCGGGTACGACGCCGGCTGGCGCGACGCGGCGATGTATTACAGCCGAGGCTACCGGCCCAACTACTGGTCGTACGACCCGTCCGGCGGCTGGTACTTCGGTTTCTCGATCTCCGGCTGAGCCCGAAACACCGGCCCGCTTGCGCGATTGCAGGCGGGCCGGTACACAAGGCGGGTCCCGACGCAAGGAACCCGCATGGATCTCGGCGAACTCCGTGAACGACTCACCCGCCTCGACGGCGAGCTGCTTGCGCTGATCGCGGAGCGCCAGCGCCTCTCGGAGGAGGTCGCCCGCGTGAAGCGCGCGACCGGGCACCCGACGCGGGACTTCCAGCGCGAGCGCGACGTGCTGATGAACGCACGCGTGGCGGCGGAGAAGCTGGGACTGCCGCCCGCGCTCGCCGACAACCTGCTGCGCCTCCTGATCCGCAGCTCGCTCGCGACCCAGGAGCAGGCGCAGCTTGCGGCGCATGGGCAGGGCGCGGGCCGGCGGGCGCTCGTGATCGGCGGCCGCGGCAAGATGGGGCGTTGGTTCGTCGAGTTCCTCGACTCCCAGGGCTACGAGGTCGAGGTCGCCGACCCGGCGGGTTCCGTGGGCACCCGCACCCACCGCACGGACTGGCAGGCGGACGAGCTGTCGCACGAGGTGATCGTCGTCGCGACCCCGCTCGGCATTACGGCTTCCATCCTCGAACAGCTCGCGCGACACCGCCCGCCCGGGCTCGTGTTCGACATCGGCTCCCTGAAGACCCCCCTGCGCCGGGGGCTCGAGTCACTGCGCGAGGCGGGCGTGCGCGTCAGCTCGCTGCACCCGATGTTCGGACCCGACACCGACTTGCTGTCGGGGCGCCACATCATCCACGTGGACGTCGGCCGGCCGGATGCGGTGGCCGATGCACAGGCGCTGTTCGCCTCGACGATGGTCGAGCAGGTCGTCACGACGCTCGACGATCACGACCGGCTCATCGCCTACGTGCTCGGACTGTCGCACGCGATCAACATCGCCTTCTTCACCGCGCTCGCGGAGAGCGGCGAGGCCGCCCCGCGGCTCGCCCGCCTGTCCAGCACCACTTTCGACGCGCAGCTGGCGGTCGCGTCCCTGGTTGCCGGCGAGAGTCCCGCGCTTTATTTCGAGATCCAGGCGCTCAACGAATACGGCGGCGAGTCGCTGGCCGCCCTGGTGGAAGCGGTCACCCGGGTCCAGTCCCTGGTCGCGAGCCAGGACGCCGCCGGCTTTGCGCGCCTGATGCGCCGGGGCCAGTCTTACCTCCAGGATCGTGCTGCTGCCCGCCAGACCTGATATGCTTAATGAGATTCATTCTCATTAACAGATCGAGGCCTCCATGACCCTCTGCAGCGCCTTTTCTGGCCGCCTGGCGGCGATCCTGGCCGCGGCCGCCAGCCTGCTCGCCGGCCCGGCCCAGGCCGCCGGAGAGCCTCTCGTGGTCTACACCGCGCGCAAGTACCAGCTCGTGGACGAGCTCTTCCAGGAGTACGGCCGCGAGCGCGGCATCGAAGTGAAGTCCGTCACGGATGACGGCGCACCGCTGATCCAGCGGCTCACCGCGGAAGGCGCCAACAGCCCCGCCGATCTCTTCATCACGGTGGATGCGGGCGACCTGTGGCGCGCCACGCAGGCGGGCCTGCTGCAGCCGGTGAAATCCGAGATGCTCGAGGCGGCGATCCCGGCGCACCTGCGCGACCCTGACGGGCACTGGTTCGGGCTCGCGGTGCGCGCGCGCACGATTGCCTACTCGACGGCGCGCGTGAAGCCGTCCGACCTCTCGACCTACGCCGCGCTCGGCGACCCGCGCTGGAAGGGCAAGCTGTGCCTGCGCACGGGCAAGGCGGTCTACAACCAGTCGCTCGTCGCGATGTTCATCAACGACATGGGCGAGGAGGCCACGGAGCGCATGGTGCGCGCCTGGATCGGCAACCTCGCGGCCGAGCCGTTCTCGAACGACACGCTGATGCTGAAGGCGATCGCCGCCGGCCAGTGCGACGTCGGCATCACGAACAGCTATTACCTCGGGCGCCTGCAGAACGAGCAGAAAGACCTTCCCGTGCAGATCTTCTGGGCCGACCAGGCCGGCAAGGGCACGCACGTCAACATCTCGGGCGGCGGCGTCACGAAGCACGCGAAGAACCGAGCGGAAGCCATCCGCTTCCTCGAGTGGCTCGCCTCGCCCGCGATCCAGAAGCGCTTTGCCGCGGTCAATTTCGAGTTTCCGGCCAACGCGGGCGTCGACCCGCTGCCGGAGGTGAAGGCCTGGGGGCCGTTCAAGCCGAATACGGTCAACGTGGGACTCATCGGCAAGACGCAGCCCGCCGCCGTCATGCTGATCGACCGGGCCGGCTGGCGCTGATCCCGGACACGCGACGACCGTGACCGCGCTGTCGTCGCGCACGGGGCCCGCGGTCGCGGCGATCCTCGTCGCGCTGCCGATGGCGGCCGTGCTCGCCGCGATCGCGCAGGGAGCGACCGGCGCCGACCCCGCGCTCTGGGCGCACTTGCGCGAGCACGTGCTCGCGGGCGTGACCGTGAACACCGCCGTCCTCGTTCTGGGCGTCGTCGCACTCGCGCTGGCGCTCGGGACCTCGCTCGCCTGGCTCACCGCTGCCTGCGATTTCCCGGGGCGCGGATTCTTCGCCTGGGCGCTGTACCTGCCGATGGCGATGCCGGCGTACGTACTCGCCTTCGTCGCGGTCGCGACGCTCGATTACGCAGGCGTCGTGCCGACCGCGCTGCGCGGCTGGTTCGGCGCGGGCTTCCCGGTGCCGCCGATCCGTTCGACCGGCGGCGTCATCGTGGTGCTCGGCCTCGCGAGCTATCCCTACGTGTACCTGATGGCGCGCGGGGCGTTCATGACGCATGGCGCGCGCGTGCTCGAAGCCGCGCAGTCGCTCGGCTACGGACCCTGGGCGGGACTCCTGCGGGTCGCCGTGCCGCTGGCGCGTCCCTGGCTCGCGGGTGGGGCCGCGCTGGTCGCGATGGAAACCCTCGCGGACTTCGGCGCCGTGTCCGTCTTCAACTACGACACGTACACGACGTCGATCTACAAGGCCTGGTATGGCCTGTTCTCGGTGGAAACGGCGCTTGCCCTCGCACTGCTGCTGCTCGTTTTCGTCGCACTCGTATTCGCGGCCGAGCAGCTCGCCCGCGGCCGCAGGCGTCACACGGCGGCCGACCTCGGTGCGCGCGCGCCGGTGCGCCTCGCGCTCCCGGGGCTGCGCGGCGCCTTCGCCTTCGCCTTCGCGGGCGCCGTCTTCACGGCCGGCTTCCTGCTGCCGGGCATCGCTCTGGTGCGCTGGGCGCTGGAGGTCGCGCCGTTCGACCTGGACGAGCGTTACGTCACCTACATCCTGCGCACGCTCGGACTCGCCGGCATGGCCGCGCTCGCCTGCCTGGCACTCGCCGTAGCGCTCGGCTATGTCAACCGCCTGTCGTCGGGCGTCGTGGCGCGTGCCGCTTCGCGCATCGCGACGCTCGGCTATGCCGTGCCCGGCGCCGTGCTCGCCGTCGGCGTCGTCACCGCGCTCGGGAGCGTCGACGATGCGTACCGGGCGCTCGCGGGCGGCGAGGGCCTGTGGCTGCAGGGCACGGTGCTCGCGCTGCTCCTTGGATACATCGCGCGGTTCCTCGCGGTCGCGTACGGGCCCGTGCAGGCGGGGTTCGCACGCATCCGGCCCGCGCTCGAGGAGGCCGCGCGCTCGCTCGGGCTCGCGCCGCGCGAGATCCTCGCGCGGCTGCACCTGCCGCTGCTCGGCGCCGGCGCCGGCACGGCGCTGCTGCTCGTCTTCGTCGACGTCATGAAGGAGATGCCGATCACGCTGATGACCCGGCCGTTCGGCTGGGACACACTGGCGGTGCGGGTCTTCGAGATGACCGCGGAGGGCGAATGGGAGCGCGCCGCGCTGCCTGCGCTCGCGATCGTCGTCGCGGGACTCCTGCCCGTCGCCCTGCTGACCTGGAGGATGGAGCGTGCGGCTCGAGCTGCGTGACGTCTCGCGCGCCTTCCCCGGCGTCGCCGCCCTCGACCGGCTGTCGCTCACGGTGGAGGCAGGGCACATCGGATGCCTGCTCGGCCCGTCGGGCTCGGGCAAGAGCACGGCGCTGCGCGCCATCGCGGGATTCGAGCGTCCGGACGCCGGCGAGATATCAGCCGGCGGGGAGCTGCTGTCGGGGCCGGGCAAATGGGTGTCGCCGGAGCTGCGGCGGATCGGGATGGTATTCCAGGATTTCGCGCTGTTCCCGCACCTCGATGCGGGCGCGAACGTGGCTTTCGGCCTGCGCGACCTCGACCGCGGCGCACGGCAGCGCCGCGCCCGCGAACTGCTCGATCTCGTCGGCCTCGGCGCCGAGGTTGCGCGCTATCCGCACGAGCTGTCCGGCGGGCAGCAGCAGCGCGTCGCGCTCGCGCGGGCGCTGGCGCCGCGCCCGCGGCTCGTGCTGCTCGACGAACCTTTCTCCAACCTCGATGCCGACGTGCGCACGGAGCTGGCGCAGGCGGTGCGCGGGGCGCTCGTCGCCGAAGGCGCGACGGCGCTCCTCGTGACGCACGACCAGCGCGAGGCCTTCGCGATCGCCGACGAGATCGGCGTGCTGCGCGCCGGGCGGCTCGAGCAATGGGACGCGCCCTGGAAGCTCTACCACTCGCCCGGGACGCGTTTCGTCGCGGACTTCGTGGGCGAGGGCAGCTTCATCCCCGGTACCGTGATCGGCACGGGCCGCGTCACGACGGAGCTTGGCGTGATCGAGGGCCAGCTCACCCGCGAGCAGCCGCCGGGCACGCTCGTGGACCTCCTGCTGCGCCCGGACGACGTGATCCACGACGACGCGAGCGAGCTGCGCGCGGAGGTGGTCGAGCGCGCGTTCCGCGGCGCTCAGTTCCGCTACACGCTGCGCCTGCCCTCGGGGGCGACCGTGCTCTCGTTCGCCCCCAGCCACCACGACCACGTCATCGGCGAGCTCATCGGCATCCGTCTGGATGCGCAGCACTTGGTCGGCTTTCCGCGCGCCTGAACAAGAAAAAGGGGACGGACCCCTTTTCCTGCGGTCCTTCGGGGAAAAGGGGTCCGTCCCCTTTTTCTGGTTCACGCCTGGCGACGATGCATCAGCCAGAGAAACAGTGGTACCCCGATCAGAGCGGTCAATGCGCCGACGGGTAGCTGGCGCGGCGCGACGACGGTGCGCGCGAGCAGGTCCGCGACCACCAGCAGCGAGCCGCCGGCGAGCGCCGCGGCGGGAATCACGGCGCGGTGCGAGGAACCGACGACGAGCCGCACCAGGTGGGGCGTGACGAGGCCGACGAAGCCGATGCTGCCGGCCGTCGTGACGGCCGCGGCCGTCAACAGCGATGCGGCGACATAAATGCCGATGCGCAGGCCACGCACGGGAACGCCCAGCAGCCGCGCCTGCAGCTCGCCGCGCGCGAGCGCATCGAGCGGCCGGGCCGCGAGCAGGCAGGCGGGAATCGCGGCGAGTGCGAGGGCGAGCAGCCACCAGGGCGTGCGCACGTAGCCGAAGTCGCCCAGCAGCCAGAACAGCATGCCGCGCAGGCGCAGGTCGTCCGAGAGCGAGAGCAGGAGGCTCACGATCGCGCCGCAACCCGCGGCGACGACGACGCCGGTGAGGAGGAGCCGCGTCGTCGTCCAGCCGCCCGCGCCGTGCGCCACCGCGAAAACGAGCAGCATCGCGCCGAAGGCGCCGACGGCCGCGCCGGCATCCACGGCGAGGCCGGCCGCTCCCGCGAGCATGAGGCCGAGCGCGCCGACCGCCGCGCCGCCCGACACGCCGAGCACGTAGGGATCGGCGAGCGGATTGCGCAACAGCGCCTGCATCAGGACGCCCGCCAGCGCGAGCACGATGCCGGCGCCGAAGGCCGCGAGCGCGCGCGGCAGGCGCAGCTCCCAGACGATCGTGCGCATCAGGGGATCGCCCGCCGCCAGGCGCTCCCAGGGGGCATCGATCCCCGAGCTGCCGAACGCGAGGGAAGCCGCGATGGCCGCGAGCGACGCGGCGGCCAGGATCGCGATCAACGGCGCCGCCCGCATCCTCCCCATGCGCGCACTGTAGCCGATTAAAATCGCGCCGATGGACCGGGACAGCGATTACATCGACGCCGACGGCTACCGGGCGAACGTCGGCATCGTGCTGATGAACGACGACCGCCAGGTCTTCATCGGCGGCCGGGTCGGGGCGCGTGGCTGGCAGTTCCCGCAGGGCGGCATCCGACACGGTGAGCGCCCGGAGGATGCGCTGTACCGGGAGCTCACCGAGGAAGTCGGCCTGCGCCCGGACCAGGTCGAGGTGATCGCGCGCACGAAGAGCTGGCTGCGCTACCGGCTGCCTGCGCAATTCGTGCGCCGCGACTCGTCACCGCTCTGCATCGGCCAGAAGCAGCGCTGGTACCTGCTGAAACTCGGCGTCGGCGACTCGGCACTGCGCTTCGACGCGACCGAGCAACCGCCGGAGTTCGACCGCTGGCGCTGGGTCGACTGGTGGGACGCCGTGCACGACGTCATCTATTTCAAGCGCTTCGTCTATTCGCGCGCCTTGCACGAGCTGGGCGCGCACGCCTTCCCGGAGGGGCTGCCGCCCTATCCGGCCTGGTGGCGCGAGCGGCTCGGCTCGCAGGCGCAGGACGTGGACGGCTGACTTAGAACGGGCGGGCGACGGCGAGCAGCACGATGCCGATGAGGAGCAGCGACGGGATCTCGTTGAACCACCGGTACCAGCGCGCGCTGCGTGCATTGCGGCCCGCGGCGAAGTCGCGCAGGAGCCGCCAGGTGAAGGCGTGGTACGCGACGAGGAGCGCGACCAGCACGAGCTTGGCACGCAGCCAGCCGGTCGCGAGCAGCGCCGGATTCTTCGCCAGCAGCCACAGGCCGAACACGGCGGTGAGGACCGCGCCGATCGTCATGATCGCGAACAGGCGCGACTCCATGACGCGGAATCTCTCGATGCCGGCGGCGTCGGTCGCCGAAGCGTGGTATACGAACAGTCGCGGCAGGTAGAAGAGCCCGGCGAACCAGGTCACCATGAAAATCACGTGCCAGGCCTTGATCCAGGGCATCGGTCCGCGCTCCCGTCCTGCCCGCGATTCTAGCGGCGGCGTGCATCCTTGAGCGAAAAACCCCGCAGGCGCGGCTGGTTCGGCGTCCTCGCAGCGCTCGGGATCCTCGCCCTGTGCTACGGCGCGTTCGAGTTCGGCCGGGCGACGGCCGGCTATTTCGTGGTGAGCTCGATGCTCGAGCGGCTCGACCTGCGCAATCGCAACCAGGAGCTCACCGAGGAGAACGACGACCTTCGGCATCGCGTGTCGGTCGCCGAGGTCGACCAGAAGGTGGACCGCCAGGCGCAGAGCGACGCGCAGCAGATGATGGGCGAGCTGCAGGCGGAGACGGCGCGCCAGAAGCAGGAGCTGCAGTTCTACCGCGGGCTCGTCGTGCGGCAGTACGGTTCGGGGACGCTCCGCGTGCAGGAGCTCTCGGTGCACCCGACCGAGGAAGAGCGCCGCTATCGCGTACTGATCACGCTGGTGCAGGCGGCGACCCGCGACACGATCGCGAACGGGACGGTCACTTTCTCGGTCGAAGGCGTACAGGGCGGGGAGAAGGCGACGCTCCCGCTGTCGGAGGTGGAGGTCGACAAGCGCAGGCAGTTCCCGTTCTCGCTGCGCTTCTTCCAGCAGATCGAGGTCCCGATCGAGCTGCCGCTGGATTTCGAGCCCGAGCGGCTCCATGTCGAGTTCCAGCTCGGGCGCAATCGCGAACCGTCGAAACAGACGTTCGACTGGCGCGTGGAAGGCGAGGAGACGCCGGCGCTTTGACCCTCACCGGGCCGGGACCTACAATTTACGAGCCGGAATCAGCCGGCCGAGGACGATGGAATTGACCGAACCAGCGACGAGGACCGACGGGCTCATCTTCACGGACGCCGCCGCGCGCAAGGTGGGCGAGCTCATTCGCGAGGAAGGCAACCCGAAGCTCAAGCTGCGGGTCTTCGTCTCGGGCGGAGGCTGCTCCGGGTTCCAGTACGGGTTCACCTTCGACGAGAAGGTCGAGGATGGCGATGCGGAATTCCCGAACCAGGGCGTGACGCTGCTCGTCGACCCGCTCTCGATCCAGTACCTCGCGGGGGCGGAGATCGACTACCGCGAGGACCTCGAGGGCGCTCAGTTCGTCATCCGCAATCCGAACGCCACCACGACCTGCGGCTGCGGCTCGTCCTTCTCGACCTGATTCGAAGGGGACGCACCCCTTCATATTCGCGAAGGGGTCTGACCCCTCCGTTCAGCGGCCTCCGCGGACGGTGGCAGGCGCGGTGCTCGCCACCTGCACCTCGGGCGTCGCCTGCGCATCGAGGCGCGCGAGCAGCGGCGCGGTCTGCGCCTTGAAGTCCGCCATGAGGTTTGCCGGGATCGGGTCGGCCTTCGGCATGGTCACCTTGGCCGGGTTCTTGTGCACGCCGTTGACGCGATACTCGTAATGCACGTGCGGGCCCGAGGCGAGGCCGGTGCTGCCGACGTAGCCGATGACCTGGCCCTGCTGCACGCGGTCGCCGACCTTCTGGCCCTTGGCGAAGCGCGACATGTGCCCGTAGAGCGTCGTGATGCCGCCGCTGTGCGAGAGCACGACCACGTTGCCGTAGCCGCCGTTGCGCCCGCGGCTGACGATCTTGCCCGCGCCGGCGGCTTTGATCGGCGTTCCCGTGGCGGCCGCGAAATCGATGCCCTTGTGCGCGCGCACGCGGTTGAGCACCGGGTGGCGGCGCTTCAGGCTGAAGCCGGAGCTGATGCGCGCGTAATCCACCGGATAGCGCAGGAACGCCTTGCGCACCGGGCGCCCGTCCGGCGTGTAGTAGTCCGGGCGGCCGTTCGGGCCGACGTAACGCACGGCGCGCCAGGTCTTGCCGGTGTTGGTGAACTCGGCGGCGAGGATGTCGCCGTCGCGCACGAACTCGCCGTCCTGGAATTCGCGCTCGTGGGCGACGATGAAGCTGTCGCCCGGCTGCACCTGGTTGACGAAATCGATGTCGTACTTGAAGACGTCCGCAAGCTCGACCGCGAGCCGGTCCGTGCCGCCGGCCGCGTTCACCGCGACATAGAGCGAGCTGTCGATGGTGCCGCGCAGCAGCTGCTCCTCGGTCTCGAGCGGGTTCTCCACGATGTTCGCACTGAAGCCCTGTTCCGCGCGCGTGACCGACAGCGTCGCCGTCTCGTCGATGCGCCGCGTCAGCGACTTGATCTCGCCGTTCAGGTGAGTCAGCTGGATCACGTCGCCCGGGCGGATCATGTCGAGGCTCTTGCGCACGTCCGGGAGGCTGCGCAGCTCCGCGAGATCCGACAGCTTGAGCTGCAGGCCGCGGAAGATCTGGTCGAGCGTGTCGTTGCGGCCGATCGTGACGGCGACGAATTCGAACGGCGCCGCGCGCGGCGTCGCCGCTTCGACGGGCCCGACGGCCGGCAGCAGGTCGACCGCGGGCTCGATGAGCGGATTCTGGAACTGCGCGCCGACGGCGGCGAGGATCGCGCCGGTCACGACGCAGGACGCGAGGATGCCGAAGCGGCGGGGCTCCGCGGCAGCGACGGCCTGGGCTGCGGCCTGCACGAAGGAGGGTCGGGTCACCGGGGGCGCTTCCGGGAAAATAGAGTGCGGACGGTAAATCATCGGAGGAAAGAAGGTCAACCCTTTGATTGGCCGGCCTTTGTACTTCGTCACAGTTATCGGTACCGTAGGCCGGCAAGGGGGAGCGATGCTGGCGCCTGCACGACAACTCGACGAACTGCGCCGCGGCGCTTCAGAGCTCCTGACCGAGGCCGACCTCGAAAAAAAGCTGGCACGGGGTAAGCCGCTGCGCGTCAAGGCCGGGTTCGATCCCACGGCGCCCGACCTGCACCTCGGCCACACGGTACTCATCAACAAGATGCGCCAGTTCCAGCAGCTGGGGCATACGGCGATCTTCCTGATCGGGGACTTCACCGGGATGATCGGCGATCCCTCGGGCAAGAACGCCACGCGCCCGCGGCTGACGCCGGAAGAGGTGCAGGCGAACGCCCGCACCTACCAGGAGCAGATCTTCAAGATCCTGGACCCGGAAAAGACGGTGATCGACTTCAATTCCCGGTGGTTTGGCGCCATGGGCGCCTCCGGGATGATCGAGCTCGCGGCGAAGTACACGGTTGCCCGCATGCTCGAGCGCGACGATTTCGCGAAGCGCTACAAGGCCCGGCAGCCGATCGCCGTGCACGAGTTCCTGTACCCGCTGGTGCAGGGCTACGACTCCGTGGCCCTCGAGGCCGACGTCGAGCTTGGCGGCACCGACCAGAAGTTCAACCT
>DATEEF010000123.1:0-6221 GCA_035281265.1 Steroidobacteraceae bacterium | reverse complement strand
CGCCGGCCGGCCGTCGACCGCGCTGGGCGAGGTGCTGCCGTCGTACCAGCCCGGCGTGCGTCTCGGCGACCTGGCGCCGGCGCTGCCGGATTTCGCCATCGCGGCGATCCGCGAGGCGCTGCCGGCGTTCGGCCGGCAGATCCGCGGCTTCGACACGCCGGACGCGGTCCTCACCGGCGTGGAGGTGCGCACGTCCTCGCCGTTGCGCATCACGCGCGGCGAGGACTTCCAGGGCCTCAACGTGAAGGGGCTCTACCCGGGCGGTGAAGGCGCCGGCTACGCCGGTGGGATCCTCTCGGCCGGCGTGGACGGCATCCGGCTCGCCCAAGCCGTCGCGCTCGCCATCGCCGGCTCAGGCTAGCTCCTGCTCCAGCCGCGCGGCGTGGCCGTCGGCCTTCACGGTGCGATAGCGCGCCAGCGCGTCGTAGAGCCCGCGCTTCGCCGCATCCTCCTGTCCGCGGACGCGCTGCACGCGCGCGCGCAACTCCACGATCTGCGGGACCAGCGCCGGGGCTCCCACCTGCCTGGACAGCAGCAGGGCGCGGTCGAGCACGGTATCGACCGCCGCACCGCATTCCCTTCGCGCGATCAGCACGCGCGCCAGCGCGATGTGCGCGCAGCACTCGAAGTAGCGTGCGCCCTGCTCCTGGCTGCGCTGCACCGACTGTTGCGCGGCGAGCAGCGCCTCGTCCGGCTTGCCGCAGCCGAGCCGCGCCTCGGCGAGATAGGCGAGGCACCGCGCCTCGGTCTCGAGATGCGCGCCGCGCGAGCGCAGGTGGCCGAGGCACTCCAGCGCCGCCGCCTCGGCGTCCTCGAAGCGTCGCAGGCTGATGAGCGCGGCCGTGCGCCCGCGCTTCGCGACGCCGCGCGTGAAATCGCTGGCGACGCGCTCCGCCTTCTCGTACGCGTTGAAGGCGTTCTGGGCCATCTCCTGCACCCAGGGGTGGTCGGGCTCGAGGCCGATCGGATACACCGACTCCGCCTGGTTGGCCATGTTCCAGATCAGCTCCTCGGTGATCCCCGCGGCGGTCAGGACCTCGACGGCGTGGCGATAGTTGAGGAACGCCTCGGCCATCCGACCCTGCGCCACGAGCAGCAGCGCGACGCAGTTCTGCATGGCGCCGAGCACGCTGTAGCCCATCGCCAGGCCGAAGCGCGGATCGTCGCCGGTCAGCGCCTGGCTCTCGAGCGCGACGGCGAGCCCCCGCTCGAGCTGGCCGCTCGCGTAGAGCGCGTACGAGTACTGGCCGCGCACCGTCGCCACGACCTCGGCCGACGCGCCTTCCACCTCCGACGCGAGCCGCGAGATCGCCGCGTGCCAGTCGTGGATCTGGCCGGCCATCATGCCCATCGCCGCCGCGCGCCCCGACCGGATCATCAACGCGAGCTCGCGCAGGCCCGCGGCCTCGGCGAGCGCCCGCGCCTCGTCGCACATCCGGTCGAGGTCCTCGTCGGACATCGTGAAGCGCCAGGCGCCCCCGGCGATCATCTCCACCAGCACCTGCAGCCGCACCTGCAGGCGATCGGCCGACGCCGGCAGGTCCTCGGTCAGCTGCAGGACGCGCCGGATGTGATCGATCTGCAGCGCGCGATCGTTGCCGCGCAGCTGGATCGCGGCGCGCGTGTAGGCCTGCGCGGCCAGCAGCGGCTCGCCCGCGTGCTCCCAGTGATAGCCGAGCAGGCTGCCGAGCTCGCTGAGCCGCTCCGGGTGCAGCGTCTCGATGCCCTGCGCGACCTTGGCGTGGATCCGGCGGCGACGGTCGCGCAGCTGCAGCTGCAGCGCCACCTCCTGCGTCAGCGCGTGCTTGAAGACCCAGTCGTTGGACGATCCTGGCGGCGCCGGGAAGATGAACTCGCCATCCTTGAGCGAGCGCAGCGCGGCGTCGACCTGCTCGCGCGGCAGCTCGCTGACGTGCGCCAGCAGCGCGGACGAGAAATCGCGTCCGATCACCGCGGCGATCTGCAGCAGGGACTTCTCGTGCTCGTTGACGCGATCCACACGCGCGGCGAGCACGGAGCGCACCGACGGTGGAATCTGGACCTCCCGCAGCGGCCGGTGCAGGCGATACATCCCCGGCGCGTGGCTGAGATCGCCCGACTGGCGCAACGACTGCACGATCTCCTCGCAGAAGAACGGGTTGCCGCCGGTGCGCTCGAAGATGCTGTCGGACAGGCCGACGGTGCTGGGGTCGTCGCCGATCAGCGCGCTCAGCATCTCGCGCATCGCTTCCTCGGACAGCGGGTTCAGGTGCAGCTCGAGATACCACGATCGGTTCATCCACTCGGCGCGATAGCCGGGCCGGAAGCTGACGACGAGGATGCGCTGTGCGCCCGGCAGCGCGTCGACCCATTCCTTCAGGAAGCGCTCGCTGCCGGAGTCGAGCCAGTGCAGGTCCTCGATGCAGGTGAGGATGCTGCCGCCGGCGAAGTCGGCACCCTGGACGATCTTCTTCAGCAGCTCGAACAGCCGCCGCTGCTTGGCGTCGGGATCGACATTCGACACGGGCGAGTCGGCCGGCGCGACGCCGAGCAGCTCGTGCACGAGCGGCGCGACCTCGACGAACTTCGGGCCCATCCGCGCGTGCCGCGCGTTGACCTTCTGCCGCGACATCGCGGGATCGTCGCTCTCGGTGATCCCGTAGTAGGCGCGGAAGATCTGCAGCATCGGCAGGTACGGGATGCTGCTGCCGTGCGACAGGGCCTGGCCGGTCAGCACCGTGATCCCGCGCGCGCGGCAGCTCTCCTGGAACTCGTAGAGCAGCCGGCTCTTGCCCATTCCCGGCTCGCCGACGATGCCGATGATCACGCCGCCGCCGCTCAGGGCGGACTGGCGCATCTGCTCGAGGAACTCGAGCTCGGTGTTGCGGCCGACGAAGCGCGTCAGGCCGCGGCGGCGTGCCGCCGCGAACCGGGAAGCGTCGGGCCGCACGCTCAGCAGCTCGAACACCTCGATCGGCGTCGACATGCCCTTGAGCAGGTGCTTCCCGCGCGGGCGCACCTCGCACACGTTGAGGATCTGCTGGTGGCAGGACTCGGACAGCAGGACCGTCCCGGGCTCGGCGAGGTTCTCCAGCCGCGCGGCGATGCCGACGACCTGCCCCTGCGCGGTGTAGTCCGTACGTAGCGCGTCGCCGATCGTCCCCATGACGACCTCGCCGGAGTTCAGCCCGATGCGCAGCGCCATGGCCAGGCCGTGCTCGATGCGCACGCGATCCGCGAGCTGCCCGATCGCCTTCTGGATGCGCATGGCCGCCATGCAGGCGTGGAGCGCGTGATCCTCGTGCGCGATCGGCGCGCCGAAGATCGCCAGCAGGCCGTCGCCGGTGAACTGGTTGACGGTGCCCTTGAGCCCGTGGATGGCCTCGGTCAGCGCGACGAAGAACGCCTTCATCACCTCGTGCCAGCCCTCGGCGCCGAGCTGCTCGGCGAGCACCATCGAGTTGGCGACGTCGCAGAACAGGACCGTGACCTGCTTCTTCTCGCCTTCGCTCGCGAGGCCCCGCGTCGACGTGATGGCCGCGACGTGGCGCGGCGTGTAGGGCTGCAGCGCCGGCTCGCGACCGGACACCGACGCGCCCGGCGACCCCGCCTCGTGCCAGACCAGGACGGTGCCGTCCTCCTCGACCGCCACCCGGCGCGCGTGGATCAGCTCGTCCTTCACGTCCTGGAGGTCGTCGTTGGTGAGCCGGAACCGGCGCTTCAACCCCCGGTACGAGATGCGTCCATCCGATCGCAGCGCCTCGCTGATGCGGGCGAGCAGGGCGAGGAAATCGCGATCGTCGGTGGTGGGCACGGTTCGACGGTCCGGGTCGCGATCAGTACTGGATGCTCGTCGACAGCTGGTGGTGCCGGATGTAGCGATCGACCCGGACGCCCTCGGCGGCGAGCGCCTGGTCCGTCGCCGCGAGATCGGCCCGGAACTCGGCGGCGGCCTTCGCCAGCGCCGGCTCGTGGAAACGGTACTGCACGTCGGCCAGCGGGTAGATCACGTGCGGCTTGAAGAACATCTCGAACGCCAGCGTCGCCTTGAAGATGTCCCAGCCGTAGACCAGCTGCCAGCGCGCGTAGCCCTTGCACTGCCGCGAGGTCGGCGGCGGCACCCGCAGGCGAAAGCTGGTCTGGTGCGGGCCGAGGCGGTGGAACGTGGCGTGCTCCAGGCTGTGCGCCACGGCCACCGCCCAGATGTACGTGGTCACGGCCGTCGTGAGGTTCGGGAACCGGTCGGCGGCGTCGCCATCGACGAGGACGGAATCCTCGTCCGGAAAGCCGGGGAGCCACTGCTCGATGTAGTCCGCCCAGTGCCGGATGAAGTGCAGCTCGAGTCCGCGTTGCCCTTCGTCCGCGATCGTGGCGATGTGATTGACGACCTTGACCACGAAGCGGCGCACGGTCGCGTAGTACGCCCGCAGCACGCGGCCGTAGTCCGACGGAATCTGGCCGCCGTCCTTCGGGTAGCTCCATTTCCGGTAGTTCTGCCGCTGCAGGCATCCCGGGTCGCGGGACAGCTCCTGCGGTGCGTCGCAGCCGCGGTACCCCGTCGGCACGAGCGCGCGAACGTTGTCGTTCGTGCCCACGAACGGGGAATAGATGGGGCGGTGCGACTGGCTGACGATCGAGGCCCTGCCCTGCAGCACGGAGTGGTCCACGGAGAGGTGCAGCGGCAGATGCGGCTCGAGCAGCCGGAACAGCGTGTGGTCCTTCGGCAAGGCGGTCACGGTCACCGCGTTGACCGTGTCGTACGGGAAGTGCGACGCCGGGTGCCCGGACAGGCAGATCATGTGGCTGGCGCCCTGGATCACGAAGTACTTGGCCAGCATCCACGCGTCCTCGTCCCCGGGCATCAACACGACGTAGCGCCAGTCGGCGCCCTCCTGGTGGCCGATGGCGATCGCCAGGCACTCGTAGTCCTTGCTCCCCGGCTTGGGCGCGAACAGGCTGACGGTCGGCGCGGCGTACATCCCGGGTTTCGGCTTGACCCGCTTCATCGTCGTGAAGTCGCTGATCAGGTACCCGACGTCGTCCGCGAACGCGAGGCGCTCGTGGAAGATCGTGTCGCGCAGCTCGGCGGCGGTACGCTTGCGCAGGAACTTGCTGTACGAGCTCGTCGTCATCATCTCCGCGACTTCCTGGTCGGAGAGATGGTCGATGCGGTACTGGAAGAACCAGTTGTACAGCGCCAGCGGGAACTTGGTGACCAGCTCGCGGATGTAGTAGCGCTGCGTGCGGCGCTTCCAGAGCTTCAGGTCGTCTTCGGGGGGATGCAGCACCTCGGCGGCCATCCCGACCGGGCTGTCCGGTGCGGGCTGCGGCCAGGGCCCTTTTCGCTGGCCCATGAAGTCGTCGCGCGACAGCTCGTCGCATCGCTCGCCAAAGTGGCGCTGCTTCGGCATCGGCCTGCCCCCGACGTATCCCGCCGTGGGTCCGGCGGTGCCCTTCACAGCCTGGGGTCATCCTAGCCACTCCCGCGGCGGGTTGCCTCGCCGCCGGGCGGGTCACCAGGCGTCGACGGCTTTCGCCTCCTGGCGGTAGGCATCGGCGCCTTCCGGCAGCAGCCAGCCGCGCCGCACCGCCCGGTTCGCGGCCCGGTCCACCTGGGCGCGGTAGTCCGCCGCCGTCGCGTAGCGCGCGCGGAGGTCGTCGGCGGCGAATCGCTTGAAACGGCCGAAGAAGATGCAGCTCTTGCCTTCGTTCAACCCGATCGGCGCGACCATCGGCGGCATCCGGATGCCGCCCACGGCGAGGCCGTCCCCGTCCCGTACGAGCGCGCCGGATTCGTCCTGCTCCAGACGCGGGGCGGACAGCGGCGCCTCGCCGGTGGCGACCCACCGGTTGAGCGCGCGCAGGGCGGCGCGCACGGGCCGCTCCTGTCCCAGGCGGTTGATCGAGTTCAGGCCGCAGGTGAGCGGCAGCGTCGCCGACCACGGCGCCGGCAGAGGCGCGATGACGTCGCCGAACGCGGCGTTGGTCATGTAGTCGAGGGCCTGCCGGTCGTAGTGCGAGCTGCCCGCGATTTCCCAGACCCGGAACCGGGGACCGTCGGGGCCCGGCGGCGCCGCCTCCGGGATGTTGAGGACGCCCAGGGCCGGCACCAGCCGGACCAGCCCGGTCGTCAGCCCGCCGAGGGCCAGCGCTTCCGTCCCGCCGCCCGGCGCGGTCGTGCCTTCCTTCTCGGTCTCCGTCAGGAACATCAGCACCGGCACGCGCGGCGCGTCGATCCGGCC
>DATEEF010000122.1:0-12062 GCA_035281265.1 Steroidobacteraceae bacterium | reverse complement strand
CGACCGGGCGCGGCCAGGACTTCGTCCGCGCGATCTACCGGACCTGGGGCATCACGGATTACGACGACCTCATCGCTGCGGTGGATCACGTGATTGCGCAGGGCTACGCCGATCCGGAACGCCTCGCCGTCACCGGCTATTCCTACGGCGGCTATATGACGAACACCGTCATCACGCGCACGGACCGCTTCAAGGCCGCGGCGTCCGGCGCGGGCCACAGCTACATCGTCGCGAACTACGGTCATGACATCTACCAGAAGTGGTACAACTGGGAGCTCGGCCCGCCGTGGGAGAACCGCGAGATGTACGACCGGCTTTCGCCCCTGCTGCAGGCCGGCCGTGTCACGACGCCAACCATCTTCCTAGGCGGGCGGGAAGACTGGAACGTGCCGATCCTGAATGCCGAGCTCTTCTACCAGTCGCTGCGCACGAAGGGCGTGCCGACCGAGCTGGTGGTGTATCCGGGCGCGCATCATGGCGGCTGGCCGACCGAGTTCGAGCGCGACTACCTCGAGCGGGTGACGGCGTGGTTCGACAAGCACCTGAAGTAACCGCGCAGGCGAGCTTCGAGAAAGCCCTCGAGGCGTTGCGCGCGAACCGCCCGCATCGGGCGGAAGCCATCTGCCGGGAGTACCTCGTGGACAGCCCCGGCAGCGTCAACCACCTGCGCCTGCTGGGCAACGCCCTGATGAAACAGGCGCGCTATGCGGAAGCGGAACAGGTCGTCCGCCAGGCAATCGCGCTCAAGCCGGAATTCCCGCACCTGCACGAGGATCTCGGGAGCATCTTCGCGATGCAGCAGCGCTTCGCGGAGGCGGAGCCCTGCTTCCGCGAGGCCATCCGCCTGGAGCCGCGCCTGCCGCTCGTGCACCGCAAGCTCGGCGAGACACTCGCCGCGCTGGGGCGCGTCCACGAGGCGAATGCCGCACTCGAGGAGTTTTTTCAGCAGGATGAAGACAAGGGCAAGGTCGCGACTTCGATCAATCACATGCGCGCGGGGCGGAAGGAAGAAGCGATCGAGGCGCTGCGCGGGGCCTTGCGCGAAAGCCCGGACAACGTGGATGCCATGCGCTGCCTCGCGCACATCTACATCCAGGACAAGGAGCGGATGGCGGACGCGGAGGCGCTGCTCCGGAACGCGACCTCCCTGGCGCCCGATTATTCCGCCGCCTGGATGCTGCTCGGCAACCTGCTGCACGAACTCGGGCGGCACGCCGAATCGGTCCTGGCCTTCAGCCGGGTGACTGAACTCGAACCGCGCAATGCGTCCGGGTGGATCGCGCTGGGCAACGCAAGGGCTTTCGCGGGCGACATCGAGCAGTCGCGCGAGGCGTATGCGCGGGCCGTCACCCTGGATCCGAAAGCGCCGGGTGCCCAGATGGGGCTCGGTCACGTGCTCAAGACGCTGGGAGACCAGGCGGGCTCGCTGCGCGCTTACCGGGCCGCCATCGCCGCGAAGCCGGACTTCGGCGAAGTCTACTGGAGCATGGCCAACCTCAAGGTGTTCCGGTTCGAGGACGCCGAGGTCGCCGCGATGGAAGAGCAGCTCGAACGCAACGATCTCGGGGCGAGCGCGGAAATCCACTTCAGGTTCGCGCTCGGCAAGGCGCTGGAAGACCGGGGCGACTATGACCGCGCCTGGCACTACTACGACACGGGCAACCAGAAGCAACGGCAGCAGGTCTTTCACGACCCGGTGATGGTCGAACAGCGCCACGACCAGATCATCGAGGTGTTCGACAAGGAATTTCTCGAACGCAATGCCGGCGCGGGCGACGAATCGTCCGCGCCCATCTTCATCGTGGGTGTGCCGCGCTCCGGCTCGACCCTGATCGAGCAGATCCTCGCGAGCCACAGCCAGGTGGAAGGCACGCAGGAACTGCCGACGCTCACGCGCCTCGTGAGCCTGATCGGCCGGTACCAGCGCGACCGCAAGCAGTATCCGTACGCCGTGCGCGACCTGAAACCGAGGAACTTCCGCGCGTATGGCCGGCAGTACCTCGAGGAGGCTGCGGCCTACCGGTTCACGGACAAGCCGCACTTCACCGACAAGCTGCCGAACAACTTCTCGCATGTCGGCCTGATCCACCTGATCCTGCCGAACGCGAAGGTGATCAATGCCCGGCGCCACCCGTTCGACAGTTGCCTGGGCGCCTACAAGCAGCTGTTCGGGAAGGGCCAGCATTTCACGTACGACATGTCGGAGCTCGCCGACTACTACCGCAAGTACCACGAGACCATGCAGCACTGGCATCGTGTCCTGCCGGGCAAGGTGCTGGACGTCCACTATGAGGAGACGGTCACCGATCTCGAGACGCAGGTGCGCCGGATCCTGGCGCACTGCGGCCTGCCGTTCGAGGAAGGCTGCGTGCGGTTCCACGAGACCGATCGCCCCGTGAAGACGGCGAGCTCGGAGCAGGTGCGCCAGCCGATCTACACCGGCGCGCTGGGGTACTGGCGCCGCTACGACAGGCATCTCGGGGTCTGGAAGCAGGAGCTTGCGGACATCCTCGACGATCTGCCCGCGACCGTCCGGGACGCGGGGCTCACTCAGTCGTAAGGCCAGACCTCGAGGCCGTGGATGGCATTGCGGACGTCCATCGTGATGTTTACCGACAGCAGCCGGCGGTTCGCGGGCAGGTCGTAAACCGAGATGGTCGACGGCGAGGAACCGCCGGCGACCACCGATCCCGAGAGCACGCAGAGGCCCCGCGCGAAGCCCTGCCGGGCGATGCGGCTTTCATCGAGGTCGAGGTTCCGGAGTTCGGCGGGATCGTAGCGGGGAACCCGCAGGGCGCGATCCTCGGTTCCCTCGCCGCGCCCGGCGTAGCGCAGCGCGTCCGCCTCGGTGTCGTTGAACAGCACGCCGTCGCGAAACGGGCGCGCGTTGTGCGAGCCTGCCGGCAGCTCGGCCGACATCAGGACCTCGCGCCCGTTGAACAGCAGCATGCCGCCCGTGCGCAGGCCGGAGAGGTACATGCCGCCCTGCGTGCAGTGAACGTTGTTGACGTGCAGCTTGTTGAGCATCAGCGGCCCGTCCTTGCCTCTCGGGTCGAAAGTCGCCACCTTGAACCGGAATTCATGCTCCGCGACGTGCAACGCCCAGCTGAACTCACGCCGGTCGAGGTCGAAGCCCAGGATGCTGTCGAAGCCCGTGGAGGTGAGGAACAGGCGCCGCTCCCAGACCGCGATTTCGTGGCAGTGCTTGAGATACGGATTCCGCCATGAACCGAGCGGCTTGAAGTCCGGCGTATAGGCAAACAGCTCGTCGCTGGCGGCGATGTAGACGGTCTCGCCGTCGAAGGCGATGCCGCGCAACCCGCGGTCCCAGCCGCGCCCCTGCCAGTCGATGTTCGCCTTGTTCCAGTCGAGGACCTGCCGGACCTCGCGCTTCTCGAGGTCGATCAGGTAGACGCCACCGTGGCTCTCGCCCTGGTAGCTGCCGCGGACGACGGAGGTCGTGACCAGCTTCACGGCGGCCGGCGCCAGGCTAGAAACGCAGGCATGGCCTCAAGCCATGCCTGCGCAGATCACCATCGCTTGGTGAACGACAGGCTCACATTGCGCGGGCGCTGGGGGGTGACCCGGAAACGGAAGCGGGGGTCACCGAAAAACTCGCCGTAGTCGGAGCTGCTCATGTAACCCGCATTGTCTTCGTCGAACAGGTTTCGGACGATCAACGCGACATCCCAGCCGTTGTGGGACGACACACCGAACTGCAGCGTGCTCGTGGCGTACGACGGAACGACCTGGTCGGCAGCGTCCGCCACCTCGTCCGCGTCGCACCAGGGTTCGCCGTCGACGACGGGGTTCTCGACACATCGGATCGCCGTCAGGTTGTTCCAGAACTCTCCCTGGTAGGCATAGGAGAACCGGGTCCAGAAATCCCCGTCCTGGATCAGGAAGCCGGGAACACGGTATTCGAATGCGGCCCAGAATTTCTGATCCGGGGAGTCGGGCATGGGCCAGCCCGCCTCGATGGGACTGCCGGCCGGGGTGGAGAATGATTCCGAGAATTCGGGGTCGGCCAGGAAGCCGCCGATCTCGAACGAGAAGCGGTCGTTGACCTGCCACTCGACCTGCAGCTCCACGCCCTTCTGCTCCGCCTTGCCGCCGTTGAAGATACCCTCCACCCACCAGGGATCGACCGCGCTGGCGTCGGCGCGCAGCTGGATATCCGACCATTCCATGAAGAACAGCGAAAGATTGACCAGCAGGCGGTTGTCCAGCCACTGGGACTTGAAGCCGAGCTCGTAGTTTTCGAGCACGTCCGGCTCGTAAGACTCCGGCACAGCGCCCCGTTGCGCCGCGCGGCGGCTGTTCTGGCCGCCGGCCCGGAAGCCTTCGCTGTACAGCGCATAGAGCATCTTGGTGTCGTCGAAGCGGTATTGCGTCGCGAGCTTCATGACGACGTCGTCGTCAGAGCCCTCGCTGACGAGCGGCGACCCGAGGAAATAGCCGACGTCCGGGTCGTAATCGAAAACCGGCAAGCCCGCGGGAACTTCGTTGCTCTCCACTTCCTGGCGTTCGAACTCGAACCAGCGCGCGCCGACCGTTCCCGACCAGTTGTCCGTGAAGTCGTAGCTGAGCTCGCCGAAGAGCGCCTTCTGTCGAACGGTCCTCTCGTATAGATTCCTGTAGTAGATATCCGTGGGAGGCAGCGGGACCTGGTCGGCCCCGTAGTAGGCCGCGAGATATTCAGCGTAGTACCAGGCGTCGGTCGTCTCGAGGCCAGGGACTTTCGCGCCATAATCCCACCAGTCCCAGACGTCCTCGTAGAACGCGCCGGCCATCCACTGCAGGCGGCTTTCGCCCTGCGACGTCAAGCGGATTTCGTAGGTCCAGCGATTCTGCTCCTGCTCGGTGTAAATCTGGCCGCCGAGATAGTCCGTATCGTAAAGCGCGTAGTAGGTCCCGAAATTGGCGGTGCGCCAGTTCTCGTACAGCACGTTATCCCATTGGTACGCGATGTCCCGTTCCAACCAGGACGCCGTCATGCTCAGCTCGGCAAAGCCGAGATCCCCTTTGAGACTGGCCGACGCCTGGTACCAGTCGTCGTCGCGCCATTCATCGAAGAAACTGACGATCTTGTAATCGCCGACCGCGGGATCGGTCAGCCAGTCGCCATTGGTGTCGCTGTACTGGCTGACGACGCTCAGCGAGGCGTCCCACTGCGGGTTGATCTTCCAGAGCGCCGCGAGCCGGCCACCCGTCGTCTTCGCATCGTTCCAGTCTTCCTCGACGACGTCGGAGTTATCTGCCGTTCCCGCCAGATTCAGGCCCGGCACGTTGTCGACGTAACCGCCGTCCTTCGCATAAAACGCGACGGCCCGGATGGCGAAGTTGTCGCCGAGCGGGATGTTGACGTGACCGCTGACGTCGTAACTTTCTTCGCCGCCCTTCGTGGTGCCGATTTCGACGTCCACCTGGCTCGAATAGCCCGAGGGATCCGGCTTGTTGGTCACGTAGCGGATCGTGCCCGACTGCGAGCTCGCCCCGAACAGCGTCCCCTGCGGCCCTGGCAGCACCTCGATGCGCTCGATGTCGATCAGCCGCACGTCGACCTGCTGCGAGCTCGTCGTCATCGGCTGGTCGTCGAGATAGACCGAGACCTGGCTGTCGGTGTAGTACTCGCCCGTGCCGGTCGAGATGCCGCGCATGATGATGTCGTTGCGGCCCGGAATGGCGTTGACGAGGGTGACGCTCGGCAATGCGCCGGCGACGTCGTCGAGGGACTGGAAAGCCTGCGCTTGGATGTCCTCGGTCGAGAGGGCGGTCACGCTCTGCGAGACCTCCTGGATGTTCATTTCGCGCCGCGTCGCGGTGACGATCACCGCTTCGAGCTTGGTTTCAGGCGCGTCCTGCGCGATTGCCGAGTAGGCGGGGTTCAGCACGGCGCAAATGGCGGCCGTGAGCGGGATCTTCCGGTTGGTCATCGAAACCCCCAAGCTGATGCGCGGTGTGTGATCGAGGCAACACCTGAACAAGCGTACAAGAGGCGTCGCGGAAGAGGTTATAACAAGGCCAGCGCAATTGCCAACCGGTATTTCGGCTTTGGCACGCTTCAGTAGTTGCTCTCGCGCGACGAGTGTAGGAGGCCGCCTTCAGCGCGCAGCTCGTACGCGACGCCGCCTTCGCCGCGCCACGCCGTGAGATCGAAGCGCCCGCCCGGCGCGAGCCGGTACACGACGATCGGTTCCGTCGTGAGCGGCTCACCCGCTTTGCAGTGCAACGGAGCAGCGGTTGCCGACATGAAATAGGCGTAGGGCGTCGGGTGGTCCGGCGTCGCAAAGACCTCGGCGATGCCCGTCGCCGGATCGATGTGCACGGCGGTTTCGCGGTCGGCGGCGATCGCGCGCGGCGCCGCCGACCAGCCATTCGCCTGCAGCCGCGCGAGCAACGCGACGGTGCGCCCGATGCGGTCGCGCTCCTGCAAGTGCTGGTCGGTGATGACGTTTTCGAGGCGCCAGAGCCTCAGGAACCCGCGCGCAAGCGTCAGGTCCGGCGTGAACGGATCCGCGAGTGCAGCTTCGGAAGTCAGGCTCTCGGCGCCCTCCGCGGAGTAGACGAATTCGCCCATCACGGCCATCCCCGCGCTCGTCCCGCCGACGGGGGCGGGCTTGGCGGCGACGAAGTTGATGGCGTCTTCGACCGGCGTGTCCTTCCAGTAGCGGATGTAATTCGACTGGTCGCCGCCGGCAATGAACAGAGCCTCGGCATTCCGGATCTTCTCCACCACGAAGGGGTCGGACGTCGCCGTGCCCTCGTCGAAAACCAATGTCTCTACCGAGTCGCAACCACAGAGCCGGAAGATATAGTCGTTGTACTCGTCGGCGCCGGAGGCGCGCAGCACCACGAAGTCTCCGCCGCCGCCGTACTCGCCCATGCGCACGTAGTTCCGGTCGACGTCATCGCCGCCGCCCTGGGCGACCCAGAGACCGCGCGTGGGCTTCACGACGTCGTCCGGATTGCCACTGACGTAATACTGATATCCCTTGCCACTCATGCCGGGTTTCGCGACCGCGCACGCGGCAAGCAGCGCCGCCACGCCGACCGTGGCGAACCTGGGGCCCGGGGCGTGCAGGCAGGGTGTCGACATCAAGCTCATCTGCGAAAGAGGATAGTGTAACCTCGCGGTCGTCAGCCAACGCGGAGTCGTGCCGTGCGCAAAGTCGCCGCCTGCTTGTTGCTGTGGTCTGCACTCGCCTCGGCCGAGGCAATCCGCCTGCCGCCGGAAACCCTGAAGCTCGAGGCGATGGCAGCGCGCTTTGCGCCCGTCGACATCCGCGTGGATCTCTCCTCGCTGCCGGAGGGTGAGCAGCGCGCACTCGCGAGCCTGATCAAGGCGGCGCGCATCACCGACGCGCTCTTCATGCGCCAGATGTGGGCGGGCAATGAAGCGATGCTGCTGCGCCTGATGGAGGACGACACGCCGCAAGGCCGGGCACGGCTCGACTACTTCCTGATCAATCGCGGTCCCTGGTCGCGGCTCGACGACAACGCCGTGTTCGTGCCAGGCGCACCCGTCAAGCCCGAGGCGGCGAATCTCTATCCGACCGGCGCGACGAAAGCCGAGGTGGAGGTCTGGCTGGCCGGCCTCGCGGAGCCCGAACGCTCTGCCGCCATCGGTTTCTTCACGACGATCCGCCGCGACACGGCCGGCAAGTTTCAGGCCGTGCCATACAGCCTCGAATACCAGGGCGAGCTTGCCGAGATGGCCCGGCACCTGCGGGACGCAGCGTCCGCGACCGCGGCGCCCTCGCTCAAGGCCTTCCTCGAGTCGCGCGCGGAGGCGTTCGCGAGCAACGACTATTACGCGAGCGACGTCGCCTGGATGCAGCTGGACGCCGCGGTCGAGCCGACGATCGGGCCGTACGAGGTCTACGAGGACGGCTGGTTCAACTACAAGGCGGCGTTCGAGGCGTTCATCACGGTGCGCGACGACGCCGAGACGGCGAAGCTCGAGCGCTTCGGCCAGGAGCTGCAATGGCTCGAGGACCGCCTGCCCATCGACGCCTCGTTCCGGCGCAAGAAGCTCGGCGGGCTCGCGCCGATGCGCGTCGTCAATGTCGTGTTCGGCGCCGGCGACGGCAATCACGACGTGCAGACGGCAGCCTACAACCTGCCGAACGACGAGCGCATCGTCGCCGAAATGGGCTCGAAGCGCATGATGCTGAAGAACTACCAGCAGGCGAAGTTCGACAACACGCTCGTGCCCATCTCGAAGGTCGCACTCGCCGCCGAAGACCAGCCGCACGTGGACTTCGACGCGTTCTTCACGCACATCCTGATGCACGAGGTCATGCACGGGCTCGGTCCGACCAACACCGGCCCCCAAGGCTCGGGCGGCGGCGTGCGGCCCGCGCTCAAGGAGCTCTACAGCACCATCGAGGAGGCCAAGGCTGACATCTCGGGCCTATGGGCACTTCAGATGCTGATGGACAAGGGCGTCATCGATCGCACCGGCGAGCGGCGCATGTACACGACCTTCCTGGCCTCGGCGTTCCGCACGCTGCGCTTCGGCATGGACGATTCGCACGCGCGCGGGATGGCCCTGCAGGTGAACTGGCTGCTCGATGCCGGCGCCTATCGCGTGGGCGCCGACGGCACGTTCAGCGTCGACCCGCGCAAGGCACGCAAGGCCGTCGAGGGACTGACGCGCGAACTGCTCACGATCGAGGCCAAGGGGGACTACGACGCCGGCAAGCGCCTGCTCGAGCGGCTGGTCGTGCTGCGGCCTGAGGTGCAGGCAGTGATGGGCAGGCTCGAAGGCGTGCCCGTCGACATCCGCCCGCGTTTCGTCACCGCGGACGAGCTGGAAAAGGCCT
Organism: Steroidobacteraceae bacterium; assembly: GCA_035281265.1. GTDB lineage: Bacteria > Pseudomonadota > Gammaproteobacteria > Steroidobacterales > Steroidobacteraceae > SCUD01. The sequence continues at coordinate 3,234 of DATEEF010000122.1, read as the reverse complement.
TCCCCTGAGCTAGAGCGGCTGCATCAGTGCCTTGAAGCGCGGCCGCTCGCGGAGCGAAGCGAGGTCCGGGTCGGTCTCGAATTGCGCGCGGCGGCGCACGCCCGCGCCGATCGCACGCTCGACATTGTCGAGCGCCTTGTCCGGGTTGCCGGCGAGGGCGTAGGCGCAGGCAAGGTTGTAGAAGTCGACGGGCCCGCCGCCGCCGATGGCGATCGCGCGCTCGAGGCTCTGCACGGCCTCGGCGTACTTCTTCTGCTGGACCTGGCTGGTGCCGAGGCGGTTCCAGGCGAACGCATTCTCCGGGTTGGCTTCGACGAATTGCCGGTACGCGGCCTCGGCATCCGCCCAGCGTCCTTCCAGGTAGGGCGTCTCGGCGCGCATCAGCTCGGCGGTCAGCGGTTTCGTGCCGGCCGGAACCGGGCTCACCGTGTCGAAGACGATCCGCCAGTCGCCGCGCGCGTCCTTTTTCCAGACGCGCGCGAAATAGCCGGCGTCGGGGTCCTCGCCGATCCGCTCGTAGCTGCCCCAGGCATAGCCCAGCTCGCCCGACTTCGACACGTCGGCGAAGAGCGGCTCGCCTCGGTATTGGCCCGCCTGCGCGCCGGCCCACTCGCCGATCGCGACGCGGCCGGTCACCGGCATGACACCGGGGCGGTGCACGCGCGCCTCGTCCGCGAGCCGGCTCGCGTAGGCGCGCCCGAGGCTTTCGGCAGACGAGACCGCGAGGAAGTCCCGCTCTGCGCCGAGCAGTGCGGCTTTCGCGGCCGCGACATCGACTCCACCGGGCGTGCCCTGGCCCTCGCGCCAGGACGTGTGCGGCGGCTCGGTGATCGGCACGACGGCAGCGGGCGTGTCGCTGCCGATGTCCAGCACGACCTTGAAGCTGCCGTCGGTCTGGCGCTTCCAGACGGAGAAGAAAAGCCCGTGGCGGTCCGGCTTGCCGTCACGCCCGGGGTAGAGCAGCGGGCCCGTGTTCCAGCCGAGGTCGCCGGCCGCCGCGATGTCGCCCCACACCGGCGCCCAGTCCGCGCCCATCGGCGGCGGCGTCGAGGGCTGGCCCGCGAGGCTCACGCGCACGCGGAACGGGTGGGGATTGAACGCGATGCCGTCGTCGGCGAAATATTCGTAGAACGAGTCGCGGAAGCCCTTTTCCGCGGCGGCGCGCACGAAAGCGCGCTCGGTATCGAAGAGCTGCTGCTGTGCCGGCGGCAGGGCGCTGCCCGCGGCGAGCGCGAGGGCGGGCACGATCAGGAGCGTCGCAAGGGCGGGTTTCATGGTCGCGATTCCGGTGTGGCCACGGCGAGGCGACGAGGCTAACGCCCGCGGGAGGCGCGCTTCAATACGTGACTTTGGGATCGGTTAAGCTGCATGGCGGGCGGTGGTTGCGCGACTGCGCGCAGGAGGCGGGGGATGCCTTGGTGGGCGTGGATGGTGCTGGGAATCGGCCTGCTCGGCGTCGAGATGTTCGTCATCGACGCGCAGTTCTACCTCGTCTTCATCGGGCTTTCGGCAGCGGTCGTCGGCCTCCTGGGCCTCTTCGGCGCCGACCTGCCGCACTGGGCCGAATGGCTCGTGTTCTCGGTGCTCGCCGTCGCGGCGATGCTCTCGTTCCGCAGGCGGCTGTACGAGATGGTGCGCAACCGCAGCGGGCACGTCGAGGAGCGCCTGACCGTCGGCGACCGCGTCGTCGTCCCCGCGCGGCTCGAGCCGGGCCAGACCGGCCGCGTCGAGTACCGCGGCTCGAGCTGGCAGGCGCGGAATGCAGGCCTCTCGCCGATCGAGGCCGGCCGCGAGGCTGTCATTGCCCAGGTCGACGGCCTCACCCTGCACGTGAAGGCGGAGTAAACCCATGGAATCGATGTACGTCGTCTTCGTGATCGCGCTGCTCGCGCTGATCGTCATCGCGAAGACCGCGGTGGTCGTGCCGCAGCAGAGCGCCTACGTCGTCGAGACGCTCGGCCGCTACAACCGGACGATCCAGGCCGGCTTCCACATCCTCGTGCCGTTCATCGACCGCGTCGCCTACAAGCACAACCTCAAGGAAGAGGCGATGGACATCCCGGAGCAGGTCTGCATCACGCGCGACAACGTGCAGGTCGGCGTCGACGGCGTGCTCTACATGCAGGTCCTCGATGCCAGCAAGGCCTCCTACGGCATCACGAACTACCGCTTCGCGATCATCCAGCTGGCGCAGACGACGCTGCGCAGCGAGATCGGCAAGATCGACCTGGACCGCACTTTCGAGGAGCGCGCCGCGATCAACGCGAACGTCGTCAACGAGCTCGACAAGGCCTCGGCACCCTGGGGCGTCAAGGTGCTGCGCTACGAGATCAAGAACATCAACCCGCCGAAAGACGTGCTCTCGGCAATGGAGAAGCAGATGCGCGCCGAGCGCGAGAAGCGCGCGGTGGTGCTGACTTCGGAGGGCGAGCGCGACGCCAAGATCAATCACGCCGAGGGCGAGAAGCAGCGCGTGATCAAGGAGTCCGAGGCCGCCAAGCAGCAGCAGATCAACGAGGCCGAGGGCGAGGCGGCGGCCATCCTCGCGGTGGCGACGGCGACGGCCGCGGGCCTCAAGCAGGTCGGCGAGGCGATCGCCGGGCGAGGCGGCACCGAGGCCATGCAGCTGCGCGTCGCCGAGGAGTACGTGAAGCAGTTCGGCACGCTCGCGACCGAGGCCTCGAGCACGCTCGTCGTGCCGGCGAACCTCACGGACATCGCCTCGATGATCGCGCTCGCGACCAGTGTCGTGAAGAGCCAGAAAGCGGGGTCCTGATATGTCGACGCGATTCCTGGCCGGCGCCACGGGCGCCCTCGCACTCGCCTGCGCGGCAACGGCACTTGCGGCGTCGCCGCCGGCACTCCTGCTGCACGGCGGCACGATCCACACCGGAAATCCGGCGCAACCGCGTGCCCAGGCCGTGCTCGCGGTCGATGGCCGCATCGCCTTCGTCGGGGACCTGGCCACGGCGCGCGCACAGGCGCCTGAAGGGACGCGCGCTGTGGATCTCGGGGCCTGGACCATGCTCCCCGGCCTGACCGATTCGCACGCCCACCTCGCCGGCATCGGCGAGCGCGAGCTCGGCTTCGACCTGACGGGCGTCGAGAGCCTCGCGGCGATGAAGCAGCGGCTCGCCGAGCGCGCCGTGGCGGACAAGGGACCCTGGATCGTCGGCGCGAACTGGATCGAGTCGAAGTGGAAGCCCGCCGTCTTCCCGACGCGCCAGGACCTCG
>DATEEF010000121.1:0-2023 GCA_035281265.1 Steroidobacteraceae bacterium | reverse complement strand
GACGACCTTCTTGCGATCGACCTTGTCCATGAAGCCGCCGTTCACCGCGTAGATCGAGAGCGCCTGCTCCGCGACCGACATCGGCGCGTACTGCTTCTGCTTCATGACCTCGGTCACGCGCTGGCCGCGCTCGAGCGAGCGCCGGGTCACTTCGTCGAGGTCGGACGCGAACTGCGAGAACGCCGCGAGTTCGCGGTACTGCGCGAGGGCGAGACGGATGCCGCCGCCGAGCTTCTTGATGACTCCGGTCTGGGCTGCGCCGCCGACTCGGGACACCGAGATGCCCGCGTTCATGGCGGGACGGATGCCGGCGTTGAAGAGGTCGGTCTCGAGGAAGATCTGCCCGTCCGTGATCGAGATGACGTTGGTCGGCACGAACGCCGTCACGTCGCCCGCCTGCGTCTCGATGATCGGCAGTCCTGTCAGCGAGCCGGTCTTGCCCTTGATCTTGCCGCCGCTCGTCTTCTCCACGTACTCGGCGGAGACGCGCGCGGAGCGCTCGAGCAGGCGCGAGTGCAGGTAGAACACGTCGCCCGGATAGGCCTCGCGGCCGGGCGGGCGCTTCAGCAGCAGCGAGATCTGGCGGTAGGCCCAGGCCTGCTTGGTGAGGTCGTCATAGATGATGACGGCGTCCTCGCCGTTGTCCATGAAGTACTCGCCCATCGCGCAGCCCGAGTACGGCGCGATGAACTGCATGGAGGCCGGCGTCGAGGCGGAAGCGGCGACGATGATGGTGTGGCCCATCGCGCCGTGCTCTTCGAGCTTGCGCACGACGTTCGCGATCGAGCTCTGCTTCTGCCCGACGGCGACGTAGATGCATTTGATGCCCGTGCCCTTCTGGTTGATGATCGTGTCGACGGCGAGCGCGGTCTTGCCGGTCTGGCGGTCGCCGATGATCAGCTCGCGCTGCCCGCGGCCGATCGGCACCATCGAGTCGATGGCCTTGTATCCGGTCTGCACCGGCTGGCTCACGCTCTTGCGCCAGATCACGCCCGGCGCGACGCGCTCGATCGGGGACTTCTTCGAGGCCTTGATCGGGCCCTTGCCGTCGATCGGGTTGCCGAGGGCGTCCACCACGCGCCCGAGCATCTCCGGGCCGACCGGCACTTCGAGGATGCGGCCGGTGGTCTTCACCGTCGCGCCCTCGGAGATGTGCTGGTACTCGCCGAGCACCACCGCGCCGACCGAGTCCTGCTCCAGGTTCAGCGCGAGGCCGTAGGTATTGCCCGGAAACTCGAGCATTTCGCCGTAGGCGACGTCGGCGAGGCCGTGCACGCGGCAGATGCCGTCGGTCACGGAGACGACGGTGCCGACGTTGCGCGCTTCGGTCGCGGCGTCGAAGTTCTTGATCCGGGCCTGGATGAGGTCGGTGATTTCAGAGGCCTTGATGGACATAGACGTTCTCTCTTACTGATTCTGTAGCGCCGAGCCGAGCCGCTCGAGGCGGCCCTTCAGCGATCCGTCGATGACGAGGTCGCCGGCCTGCACGATGGCGCCGCCGATCAGGCTCTCGTCGATTTCCGTGTGCATGCGCACCTCGCGGCCGAGGCGCTTGGCCAGTGCCGCTTCCAGCCGCTTCTGCTGCGGGGCCGCTATCTCGCGGGCCGCGATCACGCGGACGTCCACGAGGCCTTCGACGTCGGCGCGCAGGCGTTCGAACTGCGCGGCGATCTCCGGCAGCAGCGCGAGGCGCCGGTTCGCCGCGAGGGCGCGGAGGAAGTTGGTCCCGCCCTCGCCCGCCGCGTTCTTCGACAACCCGCCCAGGAGATCCACGAGCTCGTCGCCCGTGACATGCGGGTTGCCGATCAGGCGCGCGACGCGCGAATCCTGCGCGGCGGTGGCCGCGGCGCCGAGGAGCTTTGACCAGTTGCCGAAGTCCTTCGTCGCCTGCGCGTGGGCGAAGGCTGCCCGCGCATAGGGCCGCGCGATGGTGGCGCGGTCAGCCACGGGCCTGGGCTCCCTTCTCGAGCTCGGCCGCGAGCTCGTCGAGGAGCTGCGCGTGCGCCTTGGCGTCGACCTCGCG
>DATEEF010000120.1:0-9176 GCA_035281265.1 Steroidobacteraceae bacterium | reverse complement strand
CGGAAGACGAAATCGTGCACCGACCGTGCATCGCGGAACCGCAACTCGAGTTTCTGGGGGTGCGCATTGACGTCCACCTGCAGCGGGTCGAGCGCGAGGTACAGCGCCCAGGCCGGGTGGCGATCGCCGTAGCTCACGTCGCGATAGCCGAGGCGCACGGCACTGCCGAGCAGGCGGTCCCGCACCATGCGGCCGTTCACGAACAGGAACTGGCGGTCGGGCTGCGCGCGCGATGCGGAAGGCAGCCCTATCCAGCCCTCGAGCGAGATTCCGCCCTGTGCGAACGCGATGTGCCGGGAGGCCGCGATGAACTCCGCGCCCGCGAGCCGGGCGATGCGGGCTTCGCGCTCGAGACGGCTTCCGGCCGGCGCCAGCACGAATTGCTCGCGCCGGTTGTGCGTGAGCGTGAAGGCGACGTCGAAGCGCGAGAGCGCGAGCCGGGTCACCGTCTTCAGGATGTGCTGGAACTCCGTCGCCTCGGCGCGCAGGAACTTGCGGCGCGCGGGCACGCGATGGAAGAGGTCCCGGACCTCGACGGTCGTGCCCTGTGGATGCGCTGCCGGCGTCACGGCGCGCGCGACACCGTCGACGGACTCGATGGCCGCCGCCGCCGCGGCGCCGCGCGCGCGCGAGACGATGCGGAGCGTGGAGACCGACGCGATCGACGGCAGCGCCTCGCCACGAAATCCGAGGCTGGCGACACGCTCGAGGTCATCGAGCGAGGCGATCTTGCTGGTGGCGTGGCGGGCGAGCGCGAGCGGCAGCTCCTCCGCGGGGATTCCGCCGCCGTCGTCGCGCACCCGGATAAGCCGGATGCCGCCGTGCTCGACGTCGACCGACACCTGGCGCGAACCGGAATCGAGCGCGTTCTCGACGAGCTCCTTGACCACGGACGCCGGGCGCTCGATCACCTCGCCCGCGGCGATCTGGTCGACGAGCGGGCCTTCGAGTATCCGGATCGGCATGGGGTGACGTGGCGTGGCGACTGCCGCGCCAGTTTAGCAGCGCACCCCCTTCAGGTGCCGGCGACGGGAATCTCGAGGACGGTCCCGGAAGCGACGGTCTCGGTCTCGAGGTGATTCGTGCGCCTGAGCTCGTCGAGGCCGACGGCATAGCGACCGGCGACGTCGATCAGCGTCTCGCCGGGCGACACGACGTGCCGCAGCGCCTGGCCGCGCTCCCGCGCGGCGAGGACGGCGACCCGGGTTCCCGCCGGCGGGTTCTCGTAGAAGTAACGGCGCACGCCGGCGTGGATCGCCGTGGCGAGGCGCTCCTGGTGCCCGGGATCGCGCAGCTTGCGCTCTTCGTCGGGGTTCGAGATGAAGGCGGTTTCGACCAGCATCGAGGGCACGTCGGGCGACGTCAGCACGATGAGGCTCGCGTGCTGCACGTCGCTCTTCTTCAGGCTGCCGACCGCGTCGAGTTCCGAGAGCACGCGCGCGGCCGCGTCGCGGCTCGCGTTGATCGTCGCGTTCTGCGACAGGTCGAGGAGCACGGAGGCGAGCACGTCGCTCTTGTCGTGCAGCGACACGCCGCCGATGAGGTCGGCCGCGTTCTCGCGGTCCGCCAGCATCTTGGCGGCCTCGCTGCTCGCGCGACGCGTGGAGAGCACGTAGACGGACGAGCCGCGAACGCTCCGGTCCATGAACGCGTCGGCGTGGATCGACACGAAGAGGTCGGCCTGGTTGGTGCGCGCGCGGCCGATGCGGTCCTTGAACTTCACGAAATAGTCGCCGGTGCGGGTGAGGACCGCCTTCATGCCCGGTTCCTGGTTGATGCGGTCCGCGAGCTTCTTCGCGATCGCGAGCGAGACCGTCTTCTCGCGCGTGCCCGCCTTGCCGATCGCCCCCGGGTCCTCGCCGCCGTGGCCGGCGTCGATCGCGATCACGAGGTCGCGTTGCCCCTCCCCGCCCGCCACCTTGACCGGCGCCGGCGGTGCCGCAGGCTGCGCATGCCCGAGGTCGACCACGAGCCGGTGGCCGTAGGTCTCGTTCGGCGGCGTCAGGAATCCCTTCGCATCGACCTTCTCGTTGACGTCGATCACGATGCGCAGGCCCGACCTGCCGCGCACGCCGAAGCGGACTCCCTTGACGACGCCCGAGGCCGCCGGCGAACCCAGCGACCCGAGGTTCGCGTCGATGTCGTCGAAGTCGATCACGATGCGCTCGGGGCCCGAGAGCGTGAAGATCGTGTAGCGGGCGGGCGCCGTCAGGTCGAGCACCACGCGCGTGGAGTCGGGGCTGCCCCAGACGCGCACGTCCTTGAGCGCGGCGGGTGAACCCGCCGTCGCTCCCGAGGCGAGCAGCAAGAGCAGGAACCCGATCCGCTGCAGTGGCCGCATGTCTCGCGCGCTCAGAGATTCAACGTACTCTAGCGGCGGGATTTGCTTAGTTCAAGCTTTTCAGCAGGATAGACGCTACTTCTCGAGTAGCTGGCGAGCGCATTCCAGCCAGCTTCGCCCACTCTCACCGGCTGCAGCGACCGAAATTCGTCGCCCGGCTCCCTCCAGCGCGAGCTGGAGCAGCAGGTCCGCGGTGCCGAGGGCGCCTGCCGCGCGCTCGGGCCATTCGACCAGCACGAGGCCGGGCTCGGCGCGCAGGTCGCGATAGCCGATGCCCTCGAGCGTGCCCGGACCAGGGTCGAGCCGGTATAGATCGAGGTGGTGAACGCTCCCGCGCGAGGTTTCATAGGGCTCGACGAGCGTGAAGGTCGGGCTGCGTACGGCGCCTGTCACGCCCAGCGCGCGCAGCAGCGCGCGAGCGAGCGTCGTCTTGCCGCTGCCGAGATCGCCTGAGAGGCCGACGAGCAGGCTCTCGCGCGAAATGTCGGGCAGGGCGCGGGCGAGGGCCTCGCCGACGCGGCGCGTCGCCGCCTCGTCGGGCAGCGTCAGCTCCACGGATGGTTCACGACGCCGCGCAGCTGCGCGACCACGTCGCTCGCGATCATGCCGCGCATGCCCGCGCGCGCTGCACGATCGCCGGCCTCGGCGTGCAGGAAAACCCCCGCGGCGGCCGCGATCGTCGGCGTCGGCGCACGCAGCGCGGCGATGACGCCGGTCAGCACGTCGCCGCTGCCTGCCGTCGCGAGGCCCGGGTTGCCGCGGTCGCAGACCCAGACCTCGCCCTCGGGCCCGCAGACGAGCGTGTTCGCGCCCTTCAGGACGCAGGTCCCGCCGAAGCGCTCCGCGACCTCGCGGACCGCGGCGAGCCGGTCGCGCTGCACGTCGGCGGGTGTCGCATCGAGCAGGCGCGCGGCCTCGCCCGGGTGCGGCGTCAGGATCCAGCGTTCCGACCGTTGCCGCCGACCGGCGAGCAACGTCAGCGCATCCGCGTCGATGACCCACGAGTCGCCGACGCCCAGCGCCGCGTCCATCGCTTCCCGCGCAGCCGGCTGCGTGCCGAGTCCGGGGCCCAGCGCGAGGTGAGTCACGGGACCGTGCGGACTCGACAGGAGCTCGCGCAATTGCGCGAAGCCCTCATCCGCGCGCACGATCAGTTCCGGGCGTCCCGCCAGGATCGCGGGAATGCCGCTCCTCCCGGTGACGATCATGACGATGCCGGCGCCCGCTCGCAGCGCCGCCTCGCCCGCGAGGCGCGCGGCGCCCGGCATCGCATGCCCGCCGACGATCACGACGCGGCCGTGGCTGCCTTTGTGCGCCCCGCGCTCGCGCGGCAGCAAAACGCCGGCGACGAGGTCGCCGCCGATCCGCCGCATCACCGGCGTCTCGCTGCGAAGCGTCTCCTCCGCAACGCCTAGCGAGGCAAACTCCAGGAGGCCGACGTGGTCCGGCGCGGCGCCGAGGTAGTAGCCGCGCTTCAGCGCGAGGAACGCGATCGTGCGCGTCGCGCGCACCGCGAAACCCCGAGGCCAGCCGGTGTCGGCGTCGAGGCCGGAAGGCAGGTCGAGGGAGAAGACGGGAACCGTGGCGCGGTTCATCGCGCGGATCGCGGATACGAACGGCTCCTCGAGCGGCCGGTCGACGCCCGTGCCGAGGAGCGCATCGACGATCAGGTCGCGGCCTGCGAGCGCGTCCGCGCCCGCAGGCTCCGTGCGCCCGCCCTGCGCGACGAAGTCGGCGTGGGCTCGTGCCGCATCGCCGCGCAACCGGTCCGGATCCGCGATGGCGACGACGCGGACGTCGAGCCCGGCGGCCCGAGCCAGTCTTGCGACGACATAGCCGTCGCCGCCATTGTTGCCGGGTCCGCACAGCACGGAGATGGCACGCGCCGACGGCCAGTGGCGCTGCAGGGCGGCGAACGCGGCATCGCCCGCACGCTGCATGAGGACATGAGCCGGAATGCCGCCCTGCCCGGTCGCGTGGCGGTCCATGGCACGCACGGATGCGGCCGAATAGACCGCGGCGGGCAGCGGATCCATGCGCGTGATTATACTGGCCGCCCCCGCACGGACCCGGGCTCATGGCAGGCACGCTCAAGGCTTCCGAACTCACGCGGCTCCGCGCGCGCCTCGACGAGCTCGCGCGCGAGTTCGGCTTCGAGCAGGTCGGCGTCGCCGGGGTCGAGCTCGCCGAGGACGAGGCCAACCTCGAGCGTTGGCTCGCCGAGCGGCGGCACGGCGGCATGGAATACATGGCGCGCCACGGCAATCGCCGGACGCGGCCGGCGGCCCTCGTGCCCGGGACGCTGCGCGTCATCAGCGTGCGCATGCCCGCAACGGCGCCGGACGCGCGACCCGCGGCCGACGTGCTGGCTGACGGCAGCAAGGGTTACGTCGCGCGCTACGCGCTCGGCCGCGACTACCACAAGGTGCTGAGAAGCCGGCTCGCCGGCCTTGCGGACCGGCTCGAGGCGGAGTTCGGCGCGTTCGGTCACCGCGCTTTCGTGGACTCCGCGCCCGTGATGGAAAAGCCCCTCGCGCGCAACGCGGGGCTCGGCTGGATCGGCAAGCACACCAACCTCATCAACGAGCGCGCCGGCTCGCTGTTCATGCTGGGTGAGCTCTACACCGACCTGCCCCTGCAGGTGGACGCGCGCGCCAAGGACCGCTGCGGAAGCTGCAGCGCCTGCCTGCCGGCATGCCCGACCGGCGCCATCACGGCGCCCTACCAGCTCGACGCGCGACGCTGCATCTCCTACCTGACGATCGAGCATCACGGGCCGATCCCGGAGGACCTGCGGCCGGCGATCGGCAACCGCATCTTCGGCTGCGACGACTGCCAGCTCGTCTGCCCCTGGAACAAGTTCGCGCGCGTCGCGGCGGAGCCGGACTTCCGCGTGCGACACCGGCTCGACGAGCCGGACCTCGTCGACCTGTTCGGCTGGAGCGAATCCGAGTACCTCGAGAAGACGCGCGGCAGCGCCCTGCGACGGCTCGGCTTCCGGCGCTGGCTCCGCAACCTCGCGATCGCGCTCGGCAATGCGCCGGGATCGCCGCGGGCGGCGGTGGCGCTGCGCGCGCGATCGGACACCGCGGATCCCGTCGTGCGCGAGGCCGTCGCCTGGGCGCTCGCGCGCCAGGGAGTCAGGCCCGCAGCGGATTGACGTAGTGCCGGCCGCTCGTCGTGCGGCGGATCGTCTCGAACAGTTCCTCGAAGTCGCGCGAGTTGTTGGCGGGGTCGATCTCGGCGGTATTGACGATCAGGAGCGGGGAGGCCGTGTACTGGTGGAAGTACCGCGTGTACGCCTCGCCCAGCCGTTCGAGGTAGGCGGCGTCGATGTACTTCTCGTAGGGGATGCCGCGCCGGTCGATGCGCTGCAAAAGCACGTCCACCGGAGCCTGCAGGAACACGACGAGGTCCGGGACCGGCGCGTCCATCGCGAGGCGCGCATACACCTGGTCGTAAAGCTTGAACTCCTCGTCGTCCAGCACGATTCGCGCGAAAAGCCGGTCCTTGTCCAGCATGTAGTCGGCGACGCGCACCTGCGCGAACAGGTCGTGCTGGCGCAGCTCGGACAGCTGGCGCGCGCGCTGGAACAGGAAGTAGAGCTGCGCCGGAAAGGCGGCGGCGCGGCGATCCTTGTAGAACCGCTCGAGGAACGGGTTCTCCATCGGCTGCTCGAAGACGGTGCCGGCGCCCACGGCCGTGGCGAGCTTGCGCGCGAGGCTCGTCTTGCCGACGCCGATCAAACCCTCGACGACCACAAGGCGGTGCGGCCAGCCGTCCTGATTTTTCTCGTCAGTCGTCACCGGAACCCCGTGCCGCGAGCCGCTCGATGCCCGCAGGCGAAACCCGTTCACGCAGCCGGCAGACACGAGCGAGTCCCGGCACCCAGAGCTCCGCGGCGATTTCGGAAAGAGGATACAGCACGAAATTGCGCCGGGGCAGGCCCGGGTGCGGCAGGGTCAGCCCCGGCTCGTCGACCTGCAGGTCGGCGAACACCAGGAGGTCGAGGTCGATGACGCGCGGCCCCCAGCGCACCGCGGGGTCCGTCTTGCCGAGCTTGCGCTCGAGCGACTTCAGCGACAGCAGGAAGTCCCGCGGGGCGAGCGTCGTCACGAGTCCCGCGGCGGCGTTCACGAACTCCGGCTGGTCCTGGGGACCGAGCGGCTCGCTGCGCCAGAGGCTCGAGCGCGCGAGGAGCCGCGCATCGGCGAGGCCGGCGAGCGCCTGGAATGCGCCCTCGACCTGACGCCGAGGATCGGACAGGTTGCTGCCGAGCGCCACGTAGGCGGGACGCCAGGCCATGCGCGGCGCTCAGCTCTCGGCGGGTGGCGGTGCGTGGCGCCGGCCGCCGCGCCGGCGGCGCCTTCGGCTCCGGCCCGTGCCGGGTTGCTTCCCGCCGGCATCGGAGCCGACGCGATCGCGTTGCTGCTCCGGCGTCAGCGTCTGCAATTCCGTCCACCAGCGCGCGATCTCCGGGTCCTCGGCGCCGGCCCCGGCTCGCAGGACGAGGAAGTCGTAGGCCGCGCGGAAGCGCGGATGCGAGAGGAACGCGAGCGCGCGCCGGCCGTCGCGACGGTGAAAGCGCGGCTGCAGCGCAAGCAGCTCGCGCATCGGGATCGAGAAGCGCTTTGGGATGCCGATGCGGCGGTTCTGCGCGCCCACGACCTCGTCCACCGCGTCCGCGATCGCGACGGCGGGCGGCACGCCGGCCTCGAAGCGCTTTTGCGCCGCCGCCGACACCGGCCCGAACAGCATGACGGCGAAGAGGAACATCGGCGTCACCGCCCTGCCCTCGGCGACGCGGCGATCGGTGTCGGCGAGGCCCGCGCGTATCAACGCGAGCGCCATCCCGTCCTGCTCGGCGGCCAGGTGGGCGGCGGTCGCGGGGAACAGGTGGTCGAGCAGGCCGTGCGCGCGCAGCAGGTCGAAGGAGCGCTGGCCGAACCCCGCGAGGAAGAGCTTCTGGAACTCGTCAAGGAGGCGCGCCGGCGGGATGTGCTCGAGGAGCGCCGCGAGCTTCGCGAACGGCGCGCGCGCCGAGTCGTGGATCGTGAAGCCGAGCTTGGCCTCGAAGCGCACCGCGCGCAGCATCCTCACCGGATCCTCGCGGTAGCGCGTCTCGGGGTCGCCGATCAGGCGGATCGTGCGTGCCCGAACGTCCTCGACGCCGCCGACGTAATCCCAGATCGAGAAGTCCTCGATGCTGTAATACAGCGCGTTGCAGGTGAAGTCGCGCCGCCACACGTCCTGGTCGATCGACCCGTAGACGTTGTCGCGCAGGAGCCGGCCGCGCTCGTCGTGCGCGCGGTCGCCGTTGTCCTCGTCTTCCGGCCCCGCGACGTTTCCGTCGATGTCGCCGTGCTCGTCCAGCGGAACCTCCGGCTCGGCGTCCTCCTCGGTGATGCCGTCGAGGTCGGGCTCGATCGCCATCGGCGCCCCCGCCGCGCGGAAGGTCGCGACCTCGATGACCTGCGGGCCGAAGCGCACGTGCGCAAGGCGGAAGCGCCGCCCGATGAGGCGGCAGTTGCGGAACAGGCGGCGGACCTCTTCGGGCGACGCGTCCGTCGCGACGTCGAAGTCCTTCGGCTCGATGCCGATCAGCAGGTCGCGCACGCAACCGCCGACGAGAAACGCCTGGTAGCCGGCGTCCTTCAGCCGGTACAGCACCTTGAGCGCGTTGCCCGAGATCTGCGCACGGGAAACCGGATGGTCGGCGCGTGCAACGATGACCGGCGACGGAGCGCCGCCGCTTTGTGGATCCAAGGGGTGTCGGGTCCGCTTGAGGCAGGAAACTGGGCCGATATAATACCAGCCCCTTCGCGGGCCCCGACGCTCCCATCGTCTAGAGGCCTAGGACACAGCCCTCTCAAGGCTGGTACGAGGGTTCGAATCCCTCTGGGAGCGCCATTATTCGCGGTGGATGTCGCGGCCTCCGTGCCGGCCCCACTCCGCGGCGATCGCATCGGCATCCGCGGCGGATTTCGCCTCCACGGACATCAGGATCGCGCCCTTGCGGATGTCCGCTTCGTAGCCACGAACCCGCTCCTCGGGCACGCCCCAGTCGCCGAGCGCGGAAATGACGCCGCCCGCGACGCCTGCGGCGCCGGCGGCGGCGAGTGCGACGGCGATCGGTCCCGCGGCGAACCCGATGGCCGGCACGGCGACCGCCGCACCGACCGCCGCGAACACCGTCATCAGCAGACCCACGCGCCCGCCTTTCGGCCCGCCGAGCTCGCCGCCCTCCGCGTCGCGCTTGGCGAGCTCGCCTTTCACTTCGTCGTCGGACTTGAGCAGCTTCCGCCGCGTGCCTTCGGAGATGACGACATTGATCTCGCCGATCTTGTAGCCGCGGCCGACACAGGCCTCGTAGGCACGCTCGGCGCCGTCGGTCGTGTCGAAGATGCCGACGACCGGATATGTCTGCGCTGCGGTTGCATGGGCCATGCCGGGACGATGCCCGATGCGGGACCTCCCGGTCTGTCGGTCCGGGCCTACAGCCGTGCGGTTATCATGCCGCGCAATGACGGCATCCACCACTCGCATCGCCATGTGGTCCGGCCCGCGCAACATCTCGACCGCGATGCTGCGTTCGTTCGGCAGCCGGCCCGACACATTCGTGAGCGACGAGCCGCTTTATGCGCACTACCTGAAGGTCACCGGCATCGCCCATCCGGGCCGCGACGAGATCCTCGCCGCGCACGATGCCGACTGGCGCAGCGTCGCGGCGACGCTGACCGGCCCGGTCCCGGGCGGCCGCGCGATCTGGTACCAGAAGCACATGGCGCATCACCTGCTGCCGATGATCGAGCGCGGCTGGCTCGACGCGCTGACG
>DATEEF010000119.1:0-8511 GCA_035281265.1 Steroidobacteraceae bacterium | reverse complement strand
ACGCCGATCATCGCGACCGCGTCGAGCAGCGCGACGACGATGAACATCTTCGTCTGCAGCATCGGGGCGAGCTCCGGCTGGCGCGCGGCGCCCTCGAGGAAGCGGCCGCCCAGCAGGCCCATGCCGATGCCGACGCCCAGCGCGCCGAGGCCGATGAGGATCGCGACAGCAATCGCGGTGAAGCCAATGACAGTTTCCATCTAACGTCTCCTGGTCGAAAAACTAGTGATGCTCATGTGCCTGAGCTAGGTACACGATCGTCAACATCATGAAAATGAACGCCTGCAACAGCACGATCAGCACGTGGAACACGGCCCACGGCAGGTGCAGCGGCAGCTGGTACAGGCCGAGCAGCGCGATCAGCATGAAGATCAGCTCGCCGGCGTAGAGGTTGCCGAAGAGCCGCAGCGACAGCGACACCGGCTTCGCGATGAGCGAGACGCCCTCGAGGATGAAATTGAACGGCACCGCGGCCCAATGGTTGAAGGGCGTCAGCGTCAGCTCCTTCGTGAAGCCCCAGCCGCCCTTCATCTTGATGCTGTAGTAGATCGTGAGGATGAAGACCGAAATCGCCATCGCGAAGGTGACGTTCACGTCGGTGGTCGGCACGACGCGCAGGTACTCGACGCCCGCGTACTTGGCCGCCCAGGGCAGCCAGTCGACGGGGATCAGGTCCATGAGGTTCATCGCGAGGATCCAGATGAAGAGCGTCAGCGCGAGCGGCGCGATGACGGTGCTCTTGGGCGGATGGCTGAAGGTGTCGCGGACGCTCTTGTCCACGAAATCGACGATCACCTCGAGCAGGGCCTGGGTCTTCGTGGGCTGGCCGATCGACGCCTTCTTGCCGACCCGGTAGAAGAACCAGGTGAGGAAGATGCCGAGCGCGACGGCGAAGAACATCGAGTCGACGTTCAGCGCCCAGAAGTTGCCTTGGCATTCGTTCCAGACCCATTCGCCGTCCTTCTTGCAGACGGTCAGGTTCTGGAGGTGGTGGGAGATGTAGCTGCCAGCTGTGTGGTGACCGGTTTCCGCCATGATCCCTTACGTCCGCCTCAACCTTCGCCGCTCTTTCTGTCGAATAGCAACCCGACCGGCATGGCCAGGAGGGTTGCGATGTACCCGGTGAACAGGAATCCCGGGTGCAGCGGCTTCAAGGTCCTGAACGCGACGACGAACAGGAGCGCCGCGATCACGAGCTTGCCGATCTCTCCCAGCCATCCCGCCCGGAGCAGCCTCGCTGCGCTGCTCCCGGCCCGCGGCGACATCACCCGCGCCGCCAGAAATGCGTTCGGCACGACGCCGATCAATCCACCCACCAGAGTGGGGATCGCCCGCTCGGAACCCAACCCGATCCAGACGACCGCCGCGACACCCAGTGCGGTCGCTGCTTGCGTCAGCAGGATGTTGCGGACGGTATGCATTCACCTGTCCGCGGGGCGCGGAAAACCGCGCGCATTATAGAGGTGCGGCTCCCGGCACACAACCGCCAAAAGCCGGAAAAACCCTAATTCTTACGCGGAGTTACCTGAAGGTGACCGTCCCCTTCAGGGCTTGCCCCAGCGGCCGTTACCGGGGCGCATGTCCTCCGGCCGCAGCTTGATGGGGAATCTCTCGCGGATGCGCGCATCGGCCTCCGGCGGAATGTAGGCCGGGTAGTACGTCGACAGGATCTCGTGGACCTTCTCGTGCGCACGCTCGTAGATGGTCTTGTGGCCCGCCTCGGCCCACGCGCCCGGCGTCGAGCGGTCGGCGAGATCCGGGTAGAGGAACTCGCTCTTCATGAGCGCGAGCGTCTGCGCATGGCCGAGGTAGTGGCCGGGGCCGGTGACGGTTTCCTTGATCACGTCGAAGGACAGCGTGTCCTCGTTCACCTCGATGCCGCGCAGCATCCGCTGCACGTTCCCGATCATGTCGTTGTCGATCAGCATGCCCTCGAAGGACTGGCCCATGAGGCTGCCGACGATCCCGGGGTAGGACGAGACCTGGTTGCAGCCCGAGAGCGCGGCCGCGGCGACGGTGAGCGCCTTCTCGTAGCCGGCCTGGGCGTCCATGGTCTTGGAATCGGTCATGCCGGCGCCGATGCTCGTCATGAACCCGAAGTGGCTCGCGAGCTGGATGGTCGCGGCCGTGACCAGCGCCTCCTCGCCGCTGCCGCCGGAGAAGGCGCCGGTGCGCAGGTCCGAGATGAACGGCCACATGCCGAAGTTGATCCGGCTCCCGCGGCGCACGAGGTTCATCACGCACAGGCAGGAAAGCGTCTCCGCGAAGCTCTGCACGAGCGTCCCGGCAAGCGCCGCCGGTGACGTCGCGCCGGCCTGCGGCGCGATGGCCACGTCCCCCGGCAATCCCAGCTCCGCGAGCTTCACGAGGACTTCCGCGTTGTCCTTGCCGAAGCGCAGCGGCGAGACGATCGGGCACCCTCCGAAGGTGCAGAACGGCCGTTCGAGGAAAGCGCCCTCGCGGCCGAGGTAGGTGTCGAACAGCGAGATGATCGGCTCGATGTGGTCCACGACCGCGATGCCGAGCGCGAACGGCTTGCGCGTGCCGGCGAGCTCCGCATAGGCGATGTTCATGTCGTGCACGTACACGTCAGTGCTGTACTCGGCCGCGATGAACGGCTGCCCGAAGACGTGGATGTGCTGGCAGTGGTCGGCGAGGCGCGCAGCGTCGTAGAGGTCCACGAGCTTCGTCGGACGGTAGGTCTGCGTCTCGTACTCGAGGATGTTCACGGTCTCGCCCGAGGTCGTGAACAGCACCGATTGGTCGTGCACTTCCAGATCTAGCGTCGGATCCGGCGCGTAGAGCGTGTAGCGGCGGGCCGAGGCGGCGATCAGGTCCTCGACCAGCGCGCGCGGGAAGCGCAGCCGCCCGTCGTCGCCGAGGATGCAGCCGCCCGGTATGGCGTACTTGAGGATCTCCGGGATCGGCTCGCCGATGCCGACTTCCTCGAGGAGCTTCAGCGCGGTGTCGTAGATGCGCTCGATGTCCCGGGCGCTGAGCGGCCGGTACTGCCCGCCCTCGAACCCGGGATGGACGGCGATGTTGCTGGTTTTTCCGGCTTGGGCCCGGCGGCGGGCTGTCGCGCTCCCGCCCCTGCGCGCTGCTTGATCCATGTCAATTGGCCCCCGGGTTCGATCCGCCAGAGTGCACCCCTCCCATCAGGAGCGCACGATGGCCGAAGCCGAAGTCTACAACGACAAGGTCATTCGCCAGTTCGCGGTCATGACCGTGGTCTGGGCGATCGTCGGCATGGCGGTCGGGGTGGTGATCGCCGCCCAGCTCCTGTGGCCCGACTTCCTGGGCGGCATTCCCTGGCTGAGCTACGGACGGCTGCGCCCGCTGCACACAAACGCCGTCATCTTCGCCTTCGGCGGCTCGGCCCTGTTCGCCACGAGCTACTACTGCGTGCAGCGCACCTGCCAGGTGCGGCTGTTCTCCGACAGGCTCGCCGCCTTCACCTTCTGGGGCTGGACCGCCGTCATCGTCGCCGCGGCCGTCACGCTTCCGCTCGGCATCACGCAGTCGAAGGAGTACGCGGAGCTCGAGTGGCCGATCGATCTCCTGATCGCCGCCGTGTGGATCAGCTACGGGGTCGTGTTCTTCGGAACCATCGTCAAGCGCCGCATCCCGCACATCTACGTCGCGAACTGGTTCTTCGGCGCCTTCATCATCACGATCGCGATCCTGCACATCTTCAACAACCTGAGCCTGCCGGTCTCGCCGACGAAGTCCTATGTCGTCTACACGGGTGCGGTCGACGCGATGGTGCAGTGGTGGTACGGCCACAACGCGGTCGGCTTCTTCCTGACCGCCGGCTTCCTCGGGATGA
The DNA here is from genome assembly GCA_035281265.1 of Steroidobacteraceae bacterium. Taxonomy (GTDB): domain Bacteria; phylum Pseudomonadota; class Gammaproteobacteria; order Steroidobacterales; family Steroidobacteraceae; genus SCUD01. Next base: position 4,682 of record DATEEF010000119.1, on the reverse strand, counting down.
TGTACTACTTCGTGCCGCGCCAGGCCGGCCGGCCGATCTATTCCTACCGGCTGTCGGTGGTGCACTTCTGGGCGCTGATCTCCACGTACATGTGGGCGGGCCCGCACCACCTGCAGTACACGGCGCTGCCGGACTGGGCGCAGTCGCTCGGCATGGTGTTCTCGATCGTGCTGCTCGCGCCGTCCTGGGGCGGGATGATCAACGGGATCATGACCCTCTCGGGCGCGTGGGAGAAGCTGCGCACCGATCCGATCATCAAGTTCATGATCGTCTCGCTGTCCTTCTACGGCATGAGCACGTTCGAAGGGCCGATGATGTCCATCAAGACGGTCAACTCGCTCTCGCACTACACGGACTGGACGATCGGCCACGTGCACTCCGGCGCCCTCGGCTGGGTCGCGATGATTTCGCTGGGCTGCATCTACAGCCTGACGCCGCGCCTGCTCGGGCTGAAGTCCATGTACTCGACTCGGCTCATCAACACGCATTTCTGGGTGCACACGATCGGCGTCGTCGTCTACATCGCGGCGATGTGGATCGCGGGCGTCATGCAGGGCCTCATGTGGCGCGCGACGAATGACGACGGCACGCTTACCTACACCTTCGTCGAGGCGCTGAAGGCGACTTACCCGTACTACGCGCTGCGGCTCGCCGGCGGGCTGCTGGTGCTGTCCGGCCTCTTCATCATGGCCTGGAACATGTGGAAGACCTTCGACTCCGTGCGCGAGGCGAAGCAGCCGTCCATGTCCGTGCCGGCGCAGGCCTGAGGAGCCGCCGTGAACCACGAGAAGGTCGAAAAGAACGTCGGGCTGCTCGCGGTGCTGGTCGCGGCCGTCGTGGCGGTCGGCGGCCTCGTCGAGATCGTGCCGCTCATGATGCAGGCCGAGGTCGTCGAGCCGCTGCCAGGCGTCGAGCCCTACGCGCCGCTCGAGCTCGCGGGCCGCGACGTCTATGTCCGCGAGGGCTGCTACAACTGCCATTCGCAGATGGTGCGCACGCTGCGCTTCGAGACCGAGCGCTACGGCCATTACTCGCTCGCCGGCGAGTCGGTGTACGACCGGCCCTTCCAATGGGGCAGCAAGCGCACGGGACCCGACCTTGCGCGCGTCGGCGGCCGCTACAGCGACGAGTGGCAGCGCGTGCACCTCCTGAACCCGCGCGACCTGGTGCCAGAGTCGAACATGCCCGCGTTCCCATGGTTGGCCGAGGCACCGGTCGATGCGGGGCTCGTCGAGAAGAAGCTGCGCGTGCTCGCGACGCTCGGCGATCCCTACACGGAAGAGGACTTCGCCTCGGTCCCCGGCGCCGTCGGCGGCAGGACCGAGCTCGATGCGCTCGTCGCCTACCTGCAGGGGCTCGGCCGGAACGCGCCGAAAGGACGTTGACATGAATTGGGAAACGATCATAGGCGTTGTCACGGGCGCGATGCTCTTCGCCTACCTGGGCGTCGTCGTGTGGGCCTACCGCAAGGATCGCCGGGATGCCTTCGACGAAGCGTCGCGCTACCCGTTCTTCGACGAAGAGGGCCGTTCGTGAGCACGGGGTGGTCCTGGTACGTCGCGGTCCTGACGGTTGCGAACATCCTCGCCTGCCTGTGGCTCCTGTGGTGGACGCGCCGCAAGCGCGACGGCAAGCCCGAGGGCGAAACCACGGGCCACGTGTGGGACGGCGACCTCGTCGAGGGCAACAAGCCCATGCCGCGCTGGTGGATCAATCTTTTCTACATCACCATCGTGTTCGCGTTCGCGTACCTCCTCTGGTACCCGGGCCTTGGCGCCTTCGCGGGCGTCGGCAACTGGAGCAGCCGGCAGAAGCACGCCGAGGACGTCGCGGCGGCGCAGGCGAAGCTCGAGCCGGTCCTGGCGCGCTTCCGCGGCGAGCCGGTGGCAAATCTCGCCGCAAACGCCGAAGCGGTCGGGCTCGGCCGCTCGGTATTCGCGAACAACTGCTCCACCTGCCACGGGTCGGACGCCCGCGGCGCGCGTGGCTTCCCGAACCTCGTGGACCAGGACTGGCAGTGGGGCGGCGAGCCCGACACCGTGCTCGCGACGGTGTTGAACGGACGCCAGGCCGCGATGCCGCCGTTCGGACCGGTACTCGGCGATGCCGGCGTCACGGCGACGGTCGCCTATGTGCAGTCGCTGTCCGGACAGCCGGTGGACACGGCGCTCGCGGCCGCGGGCAGCGCGCACTTCCAGGCGCTGTGCGCGGCCTGCCACGGCGCCGAGGGCCGCGGTAATTCGCTGCTCGGCGCGCCGAACCTGACTGACGACACCTGGCTCTACGGCGGGGACGGGGCGACGATCGCCGAAACGGTCACCGGCGGCCGCACCGGGCAGATGCCCGCGCATGCAACGTTGATCGGCGAGGACCGCTCGCGGCTCGCGGCCGCCTGGGTGCTCTCGCAGGTCCGCGCGGAGCCCTGAGATGAAGGCCCCGCGCGACGCGCCCGTGCCCGCGGTGCAGCGCTGGGGCGCGGTCGTGTGGCCTTCCTTCTTCGCGGCCGGCGTCGCGACCATGGTGTTCTTCGCGCTGTTCGACCCGGCGGAGCTGTCGCGCATCGCGTGGATCGGCGTCGAGGTCGACCGCAAGCTCGGCTACACGATCGGCTTCTTCCTGTTCTGGGCCTGCACCTTCGCCTCGAGCCTGTTCACGTCCTGGCTGTCGCAGCCGCGGCGCCGCTGATGACGAAGCTCGCGCCCGCCGCCGCCGTCGCCGCCGACGGCGACCTCTATCTAGCCGCGCCGAAGATCTACCCACGCGAGACGGACGGGCTCTTCCAGGGCTTGCGCCGCACGGCGATGTTCGTGCTGCTCGGGCTCTACTACCTGCTGCCCTGGCTGTCCTGGAACGGGCGCCAGGCCGTGCTCTTCGACCTGCCGGCGCGCAAGTTCCACGTCCTCGGCCTCACGTTCTGGCCGCAGGACTTTTTCTATCTCTCGTGGCTCCTGATCCTCGCTGGCCTCTCGCTCTTCTTCTTCACGGCGCTCGCCGGCCGCCTCTGGTGTGGCTATGCCTGTCCCCAGACGGTGTGGACCGAGGCATTCCTGTGGGTCGAGCGCCTCTTCGAGGGCGACCGCGGCCGCCGCATGAAGCTCGACGCTGCGCCCTGGGGCCGCGAGAAGCTCGCGCGCAAGGGCGGCAAGCAGGCGACGTGGATCGCGTTGGCGCTGTGGACCGGCTTCACCTTCGTCGGCTTTTTCACGCCGATCCGCGAGCTGGGCCCGCGCGTGCTGACGCTGTCGCTCGGACCCTGGGAAACTTTCTGGACGCTGTTCTACGCGTTCGCGACTTACGGAAACGCCGGCCACCTGCGCGAGCAGGTGTGCAAGTACATGTGCCCGTACGCGCGCTTCCAGGGCGCGATGTTCGATCCGTCGACGCTGATCATCGCCTACGACGCGGCCCGCGGGGAGCCGCGCGGCTCGCGGCGCAAGGGCTCGGATTACAAGGCGGCGGGCCTCGGCGACTGCATCGACTGCACTTTCTGCGTGCAGGTCTGCCCGACGGGCATCGACATCCGCGACGGCCTGCAGTACGAGTGCATCGCCTGCGGCGCCTGCATCGACGCCTGCAACGCCGTCATGGACAAGGTCGCCTACCCGCGCGGACTCATCCGTTACGCGACGGAAGATTCGCTCGCCGCCAGGCCCTCGAAGATCCTGCGGCCGCGCGTCGTCGTCTACTTCCTGCTGCTGGCGGCGGGGTTCGGCGCCTTCGCCTGGTCCGTCGCGCATCGCCTGCCACTGCAGGTCGATGTCGTGCGCGACCGCAATGCGCTCTACCGCGTCGCGAGCGACGGGGCGATCGAGAACGCCTACACGCTCAAGATCATGAACAAGGGCCATGAATCCCGGCGCTATCGCGTCACGCTCGAGGACGAGGGCCCGGTCGGGTTCGCGGGTCGCGAGCCGGTCGAGGCCGAGGTCGCCTCGGGCGAGGTGCTTGCACTTCCCGTCACGCTGCGCGCCGCTGCCGGCGCAGTCGCGGGCCGCGCCGAGGTCGAGTTCGTGGTCGCCGCTGCCGATGCGCCCGACATCCGTTACGAGGCCGAGAGCCGCTTCTTCGGACCCACGCCATGAATAGGCAGCCTGCAAGCCGTGAACCGGTGCTCTTCCTCGTGATTGCGCTGCCCGCCGCGGCCGTCGCCGCCGGCATCGCGACGCTCGTCCTCGCGATGGGCGGCCCCGGCGATGCGGGTGATGCCCGCGTGCGCCGTGTCGCGCAGACGCAAACGGCGGACCTTGCGCCGGATCTTGCGGCCGCGCGGCTGGGGCTGCGCGGCGATGCGAAGGTGGACAAAAACGGCGCCGTCAGCCTGCGCTTCGAAGGACCCGCACCAGCGGCCGCCGCGCTGCAGCTCACGCTGCGGCACGCAGCGGATCCGGTGCGAGATCGAGCGGCTCGGCTCGTGCGCGCGGGCGGCGGGCTTTACCTCGGCCGCCTCGATGCGCCCCGCGCGGCGGGCGCATACAACGCGGAGCTCGTTCCGGACGCCGGCGGCTGGCGGCTGGTGGGACGGCTCGACCCCTCACGCGCCGTGCTCGACCTGCAGCCTGCGCTGGGGAACTGAATGCTCGTCGCCGGCACGCGATGCTTTCACTGCGGCGAGCCGATGGCGGCGGGCGGCGCCGTGCGCGATGCCGGACGCGCCTATTGCTGCGGCGGGTGCGCGGCGGCGG
>DATEEF010000118.1:0-15088 GCA_035281265.1 Steroidobacteraceae bacterium | reverse complement strand
TGAAGAAGACCGGCGCCAGGACCGGGCCGATCAGGAGGCTGTTCACGATCGTGCGGCGGTCGCGGAAGCTCTCGCGCAGCTCCTTCGCCAGGACGGTACGCAGGATGGCGATCATTCGAGCCCCCGGGAGTCCCCGATGGCGGACACGAAGGCGTCCTCGAGCGTCGCCGAGCCGAAGCGGGCGCGCAGCGCCTCCGGCGTGCCGGCGGCGACGACGCGTCCCTTGTCCACGATCACGATCTCGTCGCAGAGCGCGGCCACCTCCTGCATGACGTGGCTGGAGAAGAGGATGCAGTGGCCAGCCTGGCGCAGGAGCAGCACCAGCGCGCGCAGCGCGCGCGTCGCCATGACGTCGAGGCCGTTCGTCGGCTCGTCGAGCAGGAGATTCCCGGGCGAGTGCACGAGGGCGCGTGCGAGCGCGACCTTGATGCGCTCGCCCTGGGAGAAGCCCTTGGCGCGGCGGTCCGCGATCGCGCCCATTTCGAGGTCGGCGATGAGCTCGTCGATCCGCGCTGCCAGCGCATCCTCTTCGAGGCCGTGCAGGCGCCCGAAGTACGCGATGTTCTCGCGCGCGGTGAGCTGCGGGTAGATGCCGGCGCCGTGCGGCAGGACGCCGATGCGGCGGCGCGCGCCGAGCGGGTCCGCGACGACGTCCACGCCATCCACGGAAGCGCTGCCGCTGTCGGGGCGGAGCACCGTGTAGAGGACGCGCAGCGTCGTCGACTTGCCCGCGCCGTTCGGGCCGAGCAGGCCCGTGATGCGACCGTCGCGGGCCTCGAAGCCGACGCCGTCGACCGCGCGCACGGCGCCGAAGCTGCGGGTCAGTCCCTCCACGCGGATCATGGTGCGGTCCCGCTGAAAGAGAGGAAGAAGGGCGCCGGACGGATGCTGTCGACACAGGCGGTGTCGAGGGCGGCGGCGCTGCCCGCGTCGATGAATGCGCGCAGCAGCTTCTGCACGCAGGGCAGCCGCATCTGGCCATGCCCCTGCCCCGGCACGACGACGTGCAGGCCGTTGCGGAATCCCTTCGCGGCGAGTGCGCCCCAGGACGCCGGCGTCGCCGGGTCGAACTCGCCGGAGACCAGGAGCGCGGGCACCGCGGAGTCGAGCGGCTCGGCGAAGTCCGGGTCCACGGGCCCGCGCGGCCACACGCCGCAGATTGCGGTCATGCCGTCGAGCATGAGCGGGCCGATCGCGGTCGCCTCCAGCGCCTTGCGATCAACGGCCTCGGCGAAGTGCGGTGCGTCCTCGGCGCAGACGACGGAGTTGTGCATGCCCATGGCGATCATCCGCTCCAGGTCCTTGCCGGCCATCTCCGCCTGCGCGGCGAGCGGCGCGAAATCGCCGTTCGTCGCCGCCTCGTGCAGGACGAGCGGCAGGATGGACGCGGTCGCGGGCGAATAGATCAGCATCCGCGCCATGGCGACGAGGTGCGCGCGGGTGACCCGGATGATCCGGCTTTCGCCCCTGACGGGGTCGGCGAGGCGGACAGGCATGGTCTCCCGGCGCAGGCCTGCATCGAGCTTCCCGAACTGCGACGCGAGCGCCGGGAAGCGGCGGTCGCATTCGGGGTCCGCGGCGCAGCGCGCGAAGACGCCCTCCAGCGCGCGCTGCGACTCGATCGCGACGTTCGGCACCAGCGCGAGCGCGGGCGGGACCACGCCGTCCAGGACGACGGCGCGCGTGTGCTGGGGGAAGCGGCGCGCGTAATGCTGCGCGACGCGCGTGCCGTAGGAGCTGCCAAACAGGTTCAGCTGCCCGTAGCCGAGCGCCGCGCGCACGGCGTCGAGGTCCTGCACGGCGATGCTCGTCGTGTAGTACCGGGCGCGGCCCGGCAGCTTCGTCAGGCAATCGCGCGCGAGCACGGCGAGCTTCGCTGGCGGTATCTCGCCACCCTCGAGGGCGTCTTCCGGCATGTCGCAGTCGAGGCGGTTGGAGCCGCCCGTGCCGCGCTGGTCGACCAGTACGAGGTCGCGCTCGCGACGGATGCCGGCGAAGGCGCCGAGTAGCGGCGCGTAGCCCTGTATCGATCCCTGGCCCGGCCCGCCGGCGATCAGCACGAGCGGGTCGGGCTTCGCGGTCGTCGCGATCGCCGGCACGACGGCGACGGCGATCCGGATTCTCCTGCCGCCCGGATCCGCGGGATCTTCCGGCACGACGAGCCTGCCGCAGCGCGCCTCGGTGGAGACGAGCCCGTCGGCGTCGGCGATGCGGCAGGGCGCGAGCCGGATCGACGGTTGCGCGTGCAACGGGCGCGAGGTGAGCAACGCGCCGATGACGCATGCGGCAGTCAATAAAACACGCAACGCGGTCCTCATTCCTCGAATCCTACAGAATCTGGCGAAGACTCCTTATCTCGACGTCCTGCCCGGCACGCCAGACTTTCCGAATATATGACCGCGCGATTCCTCTGTGTCGCCATCCTGCTGGCGTCCGGTGCCACCGTACATGCCGAAGAGCTGGCGCGCGGGCCCTATCTCCAGAACATTTCGTCGGACGCGGCGACGCTGCGTTGGCGCACGGATGTCGCCAGCGACAGCCGGGTGTGGATCGGCGCGCGGCCCGACAGCCTGTCCGTGGCCGCAACGGCGGGCGATCGCGGCAGGAATCACGAGTTGCGGATCACGGGGCTCGAGCCGGGCACGCGGTATTACTACGCGATCGGCTCCGGTGCCGCGCAGCTCGCATCCGGCGCGGATTATTTCTTCGAGACGGCGCCCGCAAGCGCCGAGCCGACGCGGATCTGGGTCCTGGGCGATTCCGGGACCGGGACACCGGAACAGCGCGAAGTGCGTGACGCCTACTACGCGCACGCGGGAGCCGGCGAGACCGACCTGGTCCTCATGCTCGGCGACAACGCGTACGAGCGCGGCACCGACTCCGAGCACCAGGCCAGGCTGTTTGACGTCTACGACCGCATCCTGCGCCACACGGCGCTCTGGCCGACGTTCGGAAATCACGAGGGTTACACCGCCTCGTCGGAACCGCAGACCGGGCCGTACTACGAGGTCTTCTCGCTGCCGCGGGAGGGCGAAGCAGGCGGGGTCGCCTCGGGAACGGAAGCGTATTACTCGTTCGATTACGGCAACATCCATTTTGTCTGCCTGAACTCTTACGACGTATCCCGCGCCCCGGATGGCCCCATGCTGACCTGGCTGCGGCGCGACCTCGCAGCCAACGATCGCGACTGGACGATCGCGTATTTTCATCACCCGCCCTACAGCAAGGGATCGCACGACTCCGACCTCAACTTGCTCATGACCGAGATGCGGACCAACGCGTTGCCGATCCTCGAGCAATATGGAGTCGACCTGGTTCTGGCCGGGCACAGCCATTCCTATGAGCGGTCGATGCTGATCGACGGTCACTACGGCCGGTCGGGCGGGTTGAGGCCGAGGATGATCCTCGACGACGGCAGTGGCCGCGAAGGCGAGAGGGGTGCTTACGACAAGCCGGCGCCGGGCCCCGTCCCGCACGCAGGCACCGTCTATGCGGTGGTCGGCGTCTCGGGGGAGGCCAAGGATGCCGACCTGGATCATCCTGTCATGTACACGTCGCGGAGCATCCTCGGGTCCATGGTGATAGACATAGACGGCAACCGGCTGGACGCGACTCAGCTCGACAACACGGGCGCGACGGTCGACAGCTTCACGATCGTGAAGGGCGCTGACCAGGCTTCCAACAGTGCGCCCCCCGCGCCACGCGATCCGGGGATAGGACCGCGCCCTTAACGGGTCCGCAACGCCCCTCCCTCGGCGGGGACCTCCACTTGGGTATCATGGCGGCCCTCGAGAGGACGCTCATGGATCACTGCGACGTCATCGTGATCGGCGGCGGTCACGCCGGGACCGAGGCGGCCCTGGCGGCGGCGCGGATGGGCGCGCACACGCTTCTCGTGACGCAGAGCCTTGCCACGGTCGGCCAGATGAGCTGCAACCCCGCGATCGGCGGGATCGGCAAGGGCCATCTCGTGCGGGAGATCGACGCCATGGGGGGCGCGATGGCCCTCGCCGCCGACCGTGCCGGCATCCAGTTCCGCACGTTGAACGCGAGCAAGGGGCCGGCGGTGCGCGCGACGCGCGCGCAGGCGGACCGCACGCTCTATAAGGATGCAGTGCGTGCGCTGCTGCAGGCGCAGCCGAACCTCGCGCTCCGGGAAGCCGAAGTTGCCGACCTCGTCGTCGAGGGCGCGCGCGTCACCGGCGTCGTCACGATGGACGGCAGGCGCATCGCGGCGCGCGCGGTCGTCCTGACCGTCGGCACCTTCCTCGGCGGGCGCATCCACATCGGCCTCGAGAGCCGCGAGGGCGGCCGCATCGGCGATGCGCCGTCGAACCGGCTCGCCGCGCGGCTGCGCGAGCTGCCCTTCGCGGTCGGGCGCCTCAAGACCGGCACGCCGCCGCGCCTCGACGGCCGGACGCTGGACTACGGCGCCATGCGCCAGCAGCCTGGCGACGAGCCGCGGCCGGTGTTCTCGTTCGTGGGCCGCCGCGAGGACCACCCGGCGCAGCTGCCGTGCCACATCACGGCGACGAACGCACGCACGCACGAGATCATCCGCGCGGCGACGGACCGCTCGCCGATGTTCACGGGCCTCATCGAGGGCGTCGGCCCGCGCTATTGCCCGTCTGTGGAGGACAAGGTCGTGCGCTTCGCCGCCAAGGCCTCGCACCAGATCTTCGTCGAGCCGGAAGGCCTCGACACGCACATCGTCTACCCGAACGGCATCTCGACCAGCCTGCCCGCGGACGTGCAGCTCGACTTCGTGCGCACGATCGCCGGCTTCGAGCGCGCCGGGATGACGCGACCGGGCTACGCGATCGAGTACGACTACTTCTGCCCGCGGGGCTTGCGCGATTCGCTGGAGACGAGGCCGCTGGCGGCGCTCTTCTTCGCAGGCCAGATCAACGGCACGACCGGTTACGAGGAGGCCGCCGCGCAGGGCCTGCTCGCCGGCATCAATGCCGCGCTCCTCGTTTCGCAGCGGGCGTCCTGGTCGCCGCGGCGCATGGATGCCTACCTCGGCGTGATGGTGGACGACCTCATCACGCGCGGCGTGATGGAGCCGTATCGCATGTTCACGAGCCGCGCCGAGCACCGGCTGCTCCTGCGCGAGGACAACGCCGACGAGCGGCTGACGCCGGTCGCGCGCTCGCTGGGTCTCGTCGACGACGCCCGCTGGGCATTCTTCTGCGCCAAGCGCGACGCCATCGCCGCGGGCCGCGCACCGGTTGGCGCGGACTCCCGCCTCGCCGAGCAGGTACGGCAGGGCCTCGAGGCGCGCGAGAAGTACGCGGGATACATCGAGCGCCAGCGGGCCGAGGTCGCGCGGCAGCGCCGCAACGAGGAAACCCGGCTGCCCGCGGAAATCGATTACGCGACGGTCGCGGGCCTCTCGAACGAGGCGCGCGAGCGCCTCGTCGAATCGCGGCCGGGCACGCTCGGCCAGGCGTCGCGCCTGCCGGGCATCACGGCGGCGACGATCTCGATCCTCCTCGTCCACCTCAGGAAGCGCGCGCGGGCCGCGTGAAGGATCAGGGGCCGAACCCATGAAGAAGACTTACCGGGGCAGCTGCCACTGCGGAACCGTTCGCTTCGAGGCCTATGCGGACCTCGCCGACGGCACGGTGAAGTGCAACTGCTCGTACTGCGCCAAGTCGCGCAACTGGCTCGTCGCGGTCAAGGGCGATGCCTTCCGGCTGCTGGCGGGGGAGGACGACCTCTCCATGTACCAGTTCGGCAGCAAGACGATCCATCACCGCTTCTGCAGGCGCTGTGGCCTGCACCCGTTCTCGCACGGCAAGCCGGCGGGTGGCGACACCTTCTATGCCGTCAATGTCGCCTGCCTGGACGACGTGGAGGTCGCCGAGCTCGTCGAGGCCCCCGTGGTCGTCGTCAATGGCCGCAACGACGACTTCAAGAACGCGCCGCCCGAAACCCGCCACCTCTGAAGGGGTCAGACCCCTCCGCGAATATGAAGGGGTGCGTCCCCTTCGCGTCCGGCTAGGTGTCCGGACACTGTCCGCGGACACGGCTGGCGTCTTCGCCCTCGGCTCGGCTCCCTTAAGGATCAGCCACTTGCGCTGGGGTCAAACTTGGCACGCTCCGTGCAACATCTGAAGCGTGAGTCGACACGCATGAAAATCACGAACCTACGTCCTCTGTCGTCCGGCGGGCGGGATACGACGCCCGCCGGCGATGTTTCGATCCGCGGCACGGGCGCGCAGGACGCGACCGTCGCCGCGCGCCCGGACCGTCGGCGCCAGAAGCTGATCGGCGCGGCCGCGGGCGGGCTCGTGCTCATCCTCGTGTTCGGCCTCCTGATCCGCGGCTGGAGCTCGACGGAATTCACCGTCTCGCGCGAGCGCCTGCGCATCGCCACGGTCACCGAAGGCCCCTTCGTGCGCGACGTCTCCGCGCAGGGCACGGTGGTCGCCGCCGTGAGCCCGACGCTCTTCGCGGTCGCGCCCGGCAACATCAGCTATGCCGTGCGCGCGGGCGACACGGTCAAGGCAGGCCAGGTGCTCGCGACGCTCGCGAGCCCCTCGCTCGAGAGCGAGTACCAGCGCGAGCGCGCAACGCTCGACAGCCTCGACACCGCCCTCAAGCGCCAGGCGATCGAGATCCGCCGCCAGAAGCTCGAGACGAAGGAAGCCGCCGACCTCGCGAACGTCGAGATCCGCGCCGCCGAGCGCGAGTACCAGCGCGCGAAGTGGGCCTTCGACGAGGGCGCGATCCCCGAGCGCGACCTCAAGGCCGCCGAGGACAAGCGCGAGTCGGCGAAGCTCACCTACGACAACGCCATGGAAACCTCGGGCCTCGAGCAGGAGAGCCTCGACCTCGACCTGCGCGCGCGCAGCCTCGAGCGCGAGCGCCAGGGCTTCGTGGTCGCCAACCTGAAGCGCCGCGTGGACGAGCTCACCGTGCGCTCGCCGGTGGACGGCATGGTCGCGAACCTTGCCGCCGCCGAGAAAGCGAGCGTCGCAGAGAACGCGCCGCTCCTGACCGTCGTCGACCTGTCGGCCTTCGAGGTCGAGTTCCAGGTCGCCGACGTCTATGCCCGCGACATCAAGGCCGGCATGGAGGCGGAGATCTCCCTCGACGGCCGCGAGCACAAGGGGCTCGTGACCGCGATCTCGCCGGAAGTGCGCTCCGGCCAGGTGACCGGCCGCGTGAAGTTCGCGGGCGAGCAGCCTCCGGGCCTGCGCCAGAGCCAGCGCGGCTCGGTCCGCATCGTGATCGAGCAGCGGGCGAAGGCGGTCAAGTTCCAGCGCAGCTCCGACATCGTCGCCGGCACGCGTGCCGTATACGTCGTCGACGGCGACCAGGCCGTGCTGACGCCCGTCGAGCTCGGCGCCGCCTCCGTCGGCGAGATCGAGGTGCTGAATGGCCTGAAGCCCGGCGACGAGGTGGTCATCTCCGGCTACGGCGACCTCGACGACGTCCCCGAATTCCACATCGGCGGCTGACCGCCGGAACCGTCCAACGACCTGGAGCGACACGACATGCTCGAGATGCACGGAATCAGCAAGATCTACCGCACGGACCTGATCGAGACGCACGCGCTGCGCGACTTCTCGCTGAAGGTCGGCGACGGCGAGTTCGTCGCGGTCACGGGCCCCTCGGGCTCCGGCAAGACGACGTTCATGAACGTCGCGGGCCTGCTCGAGTCCTTCGACACCGGCACCTACAGGCTCGACGGCCAGGACGTGAGCCGGCTCTCGGACGAGGCGCGCTCGAAGCTGCGCAACGAGAAGATCGGCTTCATCTTCCAGAGCTTCAACCTGATCCCGGACCTCGACATCTTCGACAACGTGGACGTGCCGCTGCGCTACCGCGGCCTCTCGAAGAAGGACCGCGAGCAGCGCATCAAGAGCGCGCTCGAGGTCGTGGGCCTGTCCTCGCGCATGCACCACATGCCCTCGCAGCTCTCGGGCGGGCAGCAGCAGCGCGCCGCCATCGCGCGCGCGCTCGCCGGCGACCCGCGCTTCCTGCTCGCGGACGAGCCGACCGGCAACGTGGACTCGCTGATGGCGCGCCAGGTCATGGACCTGCTCGAGCAGATCAACGAGATGGGCACGACCATCATAATGGTGACGCACGACCCCGAGCTCGCGCGCCGCGCGCACCGGAACGTCCACATCGTGGACGGCCAGATCTCGGACCTGAAGCCCTACGAGCCGCGCGAAGAGTCCGCGCCGGCGCACGCGCCCGCCGCCCTCGCGGCGATGTCGCCGGCCTGAGGAGGCGGGAATGTTCGGCTATTACCTCGAGCTCGCGTTCCGGAACCTCAAGCGCAACCCCGGCCTGACCGCGCTCATGATCGGCGCGGTAGCGCTCGGCATCGCGGTCTGCGTCATGACGCTCACGATGTATCGCGCGATGTCCGGCAACCCGATCTGGTGGAAGAACGACGTGCTCTACGCGGTCACGATGGACTTCTGGGACCCGCAGGAGCCGGCCTGGGACGACAAGCCGGAGCTGCCGCCGACGCAGCTGACATACCGCGACGCGATGGCGGTCTATGCCTCGGACATTCCGAAGCGCAAGGTGCTCATGCACAAGGCGGTCGGCATCCTGTCGGTCGACGGCCGGCAGATCAAGCCGGAGCGCGTGACGACGCGCGTGACGACCAAGGATTTCTTCGCGGCGTTCGACGTGCCGTTCCAGTACGGCGGCACCTGGACCGACGCCGCGGACACCGGCCCCGAGCCCGTCATGGTCATCTCCCGCAAGCTGAACGACAAGCTGTTCGGCGGCGGGAACAGCGTCGGCAGGCGCGTCCGCTGGAACGACAACGAGTTCCGCATCATCGGCGTGCGCGAGCACTGGAACCCGATGCCCAGCTTCTATGACGTCAACAACGGGTCGCTGGAGGAGGCGGAGGACGTCTACATCCCGTTCGGCTGGACTGTCGCGCTCGAGCTGGACAGCGCCGGCAACACCAACGGCTGGAAGCCCGAGGACATCAAGACCTACGACCAGTTCCTTAATTCCGAGGTCATCTGGATCCAGATGTGGGTGGAGCTGCCGGACGCGGCCACCCGCGACCGCTTCCAGGCCTTCATCGACAACTATGCGCAGGAGCAGAAGCGCGCGGGCCGCTACCAGCGGCCGCTCAACAACCGGCTGACGCAGGTCGACCAGTGGCTCAAGGACCAGGACGTGGTCGGCAACGACGACCGTGTGCTCGTCGGGCTCGCCTTCGCCTTCCTCGCCGTGTGCCTGCTGAACACCGTGGGCCTGCTGCTCGCTAAGTTCCTGAACCACGCGCCGATCACGGGCGTACGGCGCGCGCTGGGCGCGAGTCGCCGGCAGATCTTCCTGCAGCACCTCGTCGAGGTCGGCGTGATCTCGTCCATCGGCGCGGTGCTGGGCCTCGCCTTGGGCGGGCTCCTGCTGCTCGGCCTGAAGGCGCTTTACACCTTCGACCCGACGGACGGCGGTGGCACGCAGGCCATCGCGCACGTCGACGTCGGCAGCGTCGTGACCGCGCTCGCGCTCGCGTTCTTCGCCACCATCGCCGCCGGCCTGTACCCGGCCTGGCGTATCGGCCGCATCCCTCCGGCCTCCTACCTGAAGGCACAGTGACATGAGAGCCTGGAACATCCGTCCCATCGCCTCCGCCCTCTGGCGCAACCGCACCGGCGCGATGCTCGTCGCGTTCCAGATCGCGATCGGCCTCGCCGTCCTCGTCAACGCCGTCTACGTCGTGAAGCAGCGCGTCGAGAAGATCGGCCGTCCCACCGGCATGGACAACGCGAACATGATCTGGGTCGCGAGCGCCGGCTTCACCAAGGATTACGACTACGAAGCGGCCTGGCGCGAGGACCTGGCGACGCTGCGCGGCCTGCCGGGCGTCAAGGCGGCGAGCCTGTTCAGCAACATCCCGCTGTCCGGCGGCGGCAGCTCGAGCGGCTACCAGGCGCGGCCCGGCGAGGTCGGCCCGAAGGAGACGGTGCCCGGCAACAAGTACGACGTCGACGAGGCGGCGATCGAGGCGCTGGGCGTCAAGCTGATCGCGGGCCGGCCCTTCGAGGCGAGCGAGATCCTGCCGCCGTCCGAGACGTACGAGGACTCGCCGCAGGCGATCGTGACGAGGGCGTTTGCGAAGGAGCTGTTCCCGAACGAGGAGAACTTTCTCGGCAAGACGTTCTACAACGGGCTCAGCGAGCCGAGCACGATCGTCGGCGTCATCGACCACATGCAGGGCGCCTGGGTTGGCTGGGACAAGCTCGACAACGTCGTGCTGTTCCCGCGCCAGAAGAACGGCCCGAGCTCGATCTACCTCGTCCGGACCGAGCCGGGCCAGCGCGACGCGGTCATGCGCGACATCGAGGCGAAGCTCGGCGACTCGAACCCGGACCGCCTGCTGCGCTGGGTGCGGCCCTTCGACTATTTCATCGACCAGTCCTACCTGGAGGACCGCAACATGGCGATTTTCCTGGTGAGCGTCACGAGCGCGCTGCTCGCGATCACGGCGCTAGGCATCTTCGGCCTCGCGACCTTCAACGTCTCCACGCGCATCCGTCAGATCGGCACGCGCCGCGCCGTCGGTGCACGCCGCATGGACATCGTCAGGCACTTCCTGGTCGAGAACTGGATGGTGACGACCGCAGGCGTCGTCGCGGGCTGCGGCGCCGCACTCGGCATCGGCTACTGGATCTCCGTGAAGTACGAGCTGCCGCGGCTCGACCTCTATTACCTGGTGGGCGGCGTGCTGGCGATCTGGCTGATCGGCCTCGCGGCGGCGCTGCAGCCGGCGCGCAGGGCCTCGACGATCTCCCCGGCGGTCGCGAGCCGGACGGTGTGACGGCGAAGGCATAGACTGTGGGTGGCATTGCAACGGATCCGGGATACGGCGCATCCAAGCTCATGAAGGACAGGCAGGACCAGGGACTTCAGGACAGCTTGGGGGAGCGCACCATACTCGTGATCGACGACAGCGAGGCCGTGCGCACGGCGCTCGACGTCCTCCTGTCCATGCACGGCGCGCGAGTCGTCGCCGCCGAGTCCGCGGCCACCGGGCTCGACGCGCTCGCGCGCGAGCCGGTCGACCTCGTCATCCAGGACATGAACTTCCGCCGCGAGGCGACGTCCGGCGAGGAGGGCATCGCGCTCTTCCGCCGGATCCGCGAGCTGCACCCGGACCTGCCCGTCATCCTGCTGACGGCGTGGACGCACCTCGAGACCGCCGTCGATCTCGTCAAGGCCGGCGCCGCCGACTACGTCGCCAAGCCCTGGGACAACTCGCGCCTCCTGACGACCGTCCGCAACCTGCTCGACCTTCACGCCGCGCGCGCCGAGAACCAGGCCATCCGCAGGCGCCGTGCCTTGGCACGCAGCGAGCTCGCCGCGCGCTTCGAGCTGAACGGACTCGTCTACGAGAGCGAGGCGATGCATGCGCTCGTGTCCACGGCCGCGCGCGTCGCCCACGCGGACGTCCCCGTGCTGATCACGGGCCCGAACGGCGCGGGCAAGGAAGTGATCGCCGACGTCGTGCAGGCGAACTCGGCGGTGAAGAAGGGCCCGTACGTGAAGGTCAACGCGGGCGCGTTGCCGGACTCGCTGATGGAAGCGGAGCTGTTCGGCACGGAGGCGGGCGCCTTCACCGGCGCCAAGGCACGCACCGGCCGCTTCGAAGCCGCGGACGGCGGGACCATCTTCCTCGACGAGCTCGGCAACCTGTCGGCGCAGGGCCAGGCAAAGCTCCTGCGCGTGCTGCAGACCGGCGAGTACGAGCGCCTCGGGTCCAACACCACGCGGCGCACCCGCGCGCGCGTGATCGCCGCGACCAATGCGAGCCTGCCGCAGCTCATCAAGGAGGGGCGGTTCCGCGAGGACCTTCTCTATCGCCTGAATGTCATCGAGCTCGAGGTGCCGCCGCTCTCTTCGCGCCAGGAGGACATCCTCCCGCTCGCCAGGCACTTCCTCGAGCCCGGATTCACGTTCTCGCAGGATGCCCTTCGCGCGCTCGGCCGCTACCACTGGCCGGGCAACGTGCGCGAGCTCCGGAACGCGATCCACCGCGCCTGCCTCCTGTCGGTGGAGAGCGTCGTCACGGCGAAGGCGCTCGCACTGCCCGTCGCGGCGGAGCCCGCGGAAGGGGCGCACGTCGACCGCGAGGCGATCGAGCGCGCGCTTCTCGTCGCCGACGGCGTGGTGGCGCACGCGGCGCGCGACCTCGGCCTCTCGCGCCAGGCACTGTACCGGCGCATGGAGAAGCTGGGGCTCAAGTCGCCCGTCGACGCAGGCCGCACGTCCGCGAACGGCTGAGCCAGGTGGCCGGCCCCCCGGGCCGGCGGCTAAGATTCCGCGTCTCCATTCCGCTCGGTTCGTGGGAGGCTATGCATGAAGTTCCTTCGGGCTGTCGCCATGCTGCTCACGGCACTGGCGCCGCTGCCGCTGCAGGCCGCGGACGACGATCGCGCGCGCGTCACGGCGCTCGCGGACCGCTACGTCGCCGAATACCAGAAGCATTTTCCGCTGTCGTACGCGTTCTCCGGACTCCCGGTCACGCGCCACGATGGCATCGACATCAACGCGGCGGCCGACATCGCGCGCTGGCACGCGCTGATGAAGTCGATGGGCGACGAGCTGGCGACGATCCGGCCCGATGCGTTCGCCGGCGAACCGGAATGGGTCACCTGGCAGTTCCTCGACCAGACGTTCCGCCAGGATGCCATGACGTCGATCTGCCGCAACGAGCTGTGGTCCGTGTCCCCGCTCGGCTGGCAGGCCGGCCTGCCGCAGGTCGCGAACATCCAGCCGGTGGGCACGGACGAGGCGCGCGCGCAGGCGCTCACGCGCTGGCGCGGGATCGGCGGCTTCGTCGACCGGGAGATCGCGAACCTCCGCGAAGGACAGCGGCTCGGCTACTCGGCATCGGAGGACGCGGTGCGTTCCACCCTCAGCCAGCTGGACGAGCTGCTCGCCCTGAAACCGGGCGAGTCGCCGCTGATGGAGCCGGCGACGCGCGACCAGACACCCGCCTTCGCCGCTGACTGGCTGTCCGTCATCGAAGGGACGGTCTGGCCCGCGATCGTCCGCTACCGCGACTACGTCCGTGACGAGTACCTCCCGCGCGCGCGCAAGTCGCCGTCGCTGGAGGCCATGCCGGACGGCCGCGCCTGCTACCGCGCGCTGATCTTCTCCACGGCTACCGTGGACGTCGATCCGGATGCGCTCTTCGAGCGGGCGCAGCAGGAAGTCGCGCGCGAGCGCAAGCACGCGGTCGAGCTGGGGCGCAAGCTCTTCGGCGACAAGGTGACCGACTGGAAGTCGCTGGGCGAGGTCATTCGCGCCGACCCGCGGGAGAGGTTCGCGTCCGCCGACGCGATCCGCGAGTTCACGCAGCGCGTCTACGAGCGTGCCAACGCGGCAGCCGGCAGGATGGTGCTCACGCCGCCGGCCGGGAAGGTCGTGCTCGAGCCATTCCCGGAGTTCCAGCAGGCGACGGCGCCCGGCGGCCAGTACCTGCCCGCGGCGGAAGACGGCAGCCGGCCGGCGACCTATCTCTATCGGAACGTCGCGTCGGATATCTACCGCACGTCGCTCGAGAACGTGATCCTGCACGAGACGCTGCCGGGCCATCACTTGCAGATCGCCGTCCTCGCGGAGCACGGGCGCAAGGGCAATCACCCGGTGGCGCGGCTCCTCTTCTTCAGCGGGCCGGGCGAGGGCTGGGCGACCTACGCCGAGGACTTCGCCTACGAGCTCGGGCTCTACGATTCCGACCGGGACTACATCGGGCGCTACATGAGCTCCATCACGCCGTGGATCGTGCTCGACCTCGGCATGCAGGTGAAAGGCTGGACGATGGAGCAGGCCCTGGCCTACGCCGTCGAGGCGAGGCCCCTGCGCTCGCCGGAGGACGTGAAGGATACGGTCGCGTTCATCAGCAGCGCGCCGGGGTTCGTCATCGCGTATCCCCTCGGGGGCCTCAAGTGGGAGGAGATGCGCGCGCGCGCCGAAAAGGCGCTCGGCGACAGGTTCGACGTCCGGGCCTTCCACCAGGTGATGCTCGAGGACGGGATGCTGCCGTTCGCGGCCCTCGAGGCGAAGCTCGACCGGTGGATCGCGAGCCAGTAATGGCGGCCTGATGGCCCGCAAGCCGCGCGCCCGCCGCTCGCTCGCCGGCCGCATCGTCGTGGTGGTTGCGGTGACGGCCGCGGCGGTCGCCGCCGTTTCGCTCGCCTTCGACCGCTGGCTCGCGTCGCCGTGGCTCGCAGGCGCCGCGGCGCTCCTCGTCACGCTCCCGCTCGCCGCCTGGCTCACCGACCGCATGTTCGCGGGCTGGAGCCGGAGCCTGCGCGCGGTCGCGGACGGCATCGGGAGCCTGCGCGACCGCGACTTCAGCGTCAGCGTGACGCCGACCGGGCCAGACGAGATCGGCGACCTCACGGAGGAATACAACTCCCTCGGCGACAGCCTGCGCCGCGAGCGCCTGAACCTGTACCAGCGCGAGCTGCTGCTCGACACGGTCGTGCAGACCACGCCGATAGCGCTCGTGCTCACGAACGCCAATGGCCACATCGTCTTCGGCAACATCGCCGCACGGCAGCTCTTCCGCGCCGGGCGCAAGATCGAGGGCATCCTGTTCCCGGAGCTACTCGCCAGCGCGCCGCAGCCGCTGCGCGAGGCGGTGGAGGGCGGGGTGGACACGCTCTTCACGGTGTCGGAAGGCACCGAGGCGGAGATCTTCCACCTCAGCAACCGGCCGTTCTCGCTGAACAGCCAGCCCCACCGGTTGATGCTCTTCAAGCAGCTGACGCGCGAGATGGCGGCCCAGGAAGTCGTCATCTGGAAGAAGGTGATCCGCGTGATCGCCCACGAGCTCAACAATTCACTGGCGCCGATCACCTCGCTCGCCCACTCCGGTCGGGAGCTCGCCGCGCAGCAGGACCCCGCCCGCCTGGCGCGCGTCTTCTCGACCATCGAGGAGCGGGCTTCCCACCTCGCGGGCTTCATCGACGGTTATGCCCGCTTCGCGAAGCTGCCGCGGCCGCGGCCGGCCGAGGTGCACTGGGGGCCGCTGCTCGCGGGCCTCAGGGACACCCTGGCGTTCCAGGTCGTGCAGCCGTTGCCC